>JALYUS010000803.1 GCA_030853625.1 Chloroflexota bacterium | reverse complement strand
GGCGAAAGCGCTTCTTGGGATGGAGGCGGTCGGCGGCACGGTCGCGCAGATCGTTGAGGAAGTAGATGGCGGAAGCGACGAGGGAGAAGAGGACGAAGGCGGCGAGGGTATGCCAGAGGGCGGAGAGATGGGTGAGTTGTTTGGCGAAGACGATGCCGGCGAAGAGGACGCCGTTCTTGATCCAGTGTTTGGGGCGCGCCTCCACGAGCAACGCCCGCCCCACTGACCGCCGGACATGGGGCGCGAGGTCGAGCGCGCCACGATCGAACGTGGCATGCGCGTCTTTTGGAATTACGTTACTCATAAACAGTCATACCTCCTCGGTGTAGGATCAGATGCGTGGTTCGAGCACCATTGAATCGGAGCGCCGTTGCCAGCGTGCGGCGAGAGCGCGAACAACCTGCCCGCAGCCAATCGCCGCAAGCACGACAGTCAGGGGCATAATCGGAAATAGTAAATACAGTCGGCCAATCACCGCCATATAGACGAGGGTCAACACGGCGATACTGACGGCGAGCGGCCACAAGCAGCGCCATCGCCGCCAAAGCCCGACGATGGCCGCAATCAGGAGGACTGCCTGCTGGAACGCGACCAGACTGTCGAGCAATGTCCAGGACAGGCCATAGCCCGCCGGTATCGTCCAGTTGAACCAGAGCATCACCCCGCGTGCTGCGGACAAAGTGAGATAGCGCAGCGGCTTGGCCTTGATGACGCGCAGCGCTTCCGTCCGGTACACACCGTCCATCTGCGCTTCGTTCACCGCCCCAATCGTAAGATCCGTCCGGCGTTGGGCGAGCGCCGCAACCGCACGATCCGCTTCATCGCTCCCGACGTACCGGAGATACGTGGCTTGTGTCAGTTGATAATTTTCGCGGTAGAGGTTGTATCCATTGAGCGTCGTGCCGAGTACCGGGCGATGAAATTCGACATAATTACGCACGAGCCATGGGCAGAACGGGACGAAACTCGCGAGGGCGAGGAGCGCGATCGGCGCGAGATGCTGGCCTAACCGGCGTGGTCGCACACCACGCGCGGTAACTGCGCTCACCAGCAACCCAATGATTAGGAGGGCAGGCACAACGGCAAGGACCGAGCGAGAGAGGATACCGAGGCTAAGAATCAGTCCGGCGATGAGATAATCGGATGCGCGGTTGCGTGTACGGGCGCGCATGAAAAAGAACAGCCCCCATGCGACACATGCCGTCGCCAGCAGATCACCGGAGACCTCGGCGACTTCGGATTTAGATACAGGGATATAGAGCGTCCATAACAGGGCGGCGAACAAGCCGATGCGCACCCCGGCGAGTTGCCGCGCCAGGAAGTAGACGCCAACGACGACGACGAGATTCAGCGCGATCTCCGCGAGGACCGCGGCGCTGGGTGACGCATGCGTCACACGGTCCAGGGCGGCAAAGAGCAACACGGGCGCCGGTTCGCGTGCGGCGCTCACGTTATTCGTCGGCCCACAATAAGGGAAATACGATGGAATGCATTCTGTGTAGCCCCGACCATGGGCGACATTGTCAATCACCGGCCACCACGTCGCTGTATCGCCATCGGTCAGGGAAATCGGACGTAACCAGAGCCGTGGGAGCGTGATGCAGACGGCGAGCAAAAGGATAAGGGCAAGCGTGCGGGCAGGAGACGCCTCAATCGCGGCGATCATCCGGTTCGTGCTGCGGGTGCCGGTCGCGGTGGGATGATCGCGCCGATTATGAAGCCAGGCCGCCATGCTCTTCTCCTTTAATTCGCTTTGACCGCGATCCGCATCAGCCACTGCCCGCACAAGCGACACCGGAAACACGAGCCATCGTACGTTAACACCGCGCGCAGATCGTTGCTGCCAATCCGCGCCCGCGATGACAATGTTGTCATCACGCTTTCGTGGGAAACAGATGCCGCGCGAGTAACGATCATTTCGTTGCGGCCAGTCGGATGTTCAATAACCCATGCAGCAACAGGGCAACCGGCGCGCGTTGTCGAAAGGATTTTGGCAGCAGCGGCAGGAGCATGCGCATGATGCGCTCATTGGCTTTGACCAGTGAAAGGGGGACATGCACGTAGTATCCGCCGCCACCGATATAGGCATGGACGCGCCGAAAGCCGACCTGTGCAAAGAGGTCGCTCAATTCCGTCACCGTGTATTCCTTCATATGAAATCCCGTTGCGACGGTATCGAAATGCCTGGAAATGTCGTGTGGCCCGCTGATACGATTGGGGGTCACACAGAGATAGACGCCGCCCGGCGAAAGCGCGCGGTAGATGTTCTCAAGTTGCTGAAATGCATCGTCGGGATGGAGATGCTCCATCAGTTGATCGCTATACGCCACGTCGGCGCTCTGCTCCGCAATCGGGATGCTGATCCCATCGGAAAGAAAGAGTGCGAAATTGGGTTGGTTCACTCCCTTTTGCGTGACTTCCGCCGATACGTCAACCGCATAGACCTGCCGCACATGCGTTGCCACTTCCAGGGAGAGCGCGCAGTCGCCCGGCCCAATTTCGAGAAAGGTCGTCTCGCGATGCAGGAACCGGCGCACAAAGCGCATCTGCTGGGCGGTCATCCGAGCCATCGAGGCAGCAGACGCTTTCCGCGTCAGTTGCGAGTGATGCGGGACATGCTGGTACAATTGGTCGTACAGCGACGCATACAAGTGCTGTCGTTCTTCGCGCGTCGCATTCCGTAACTCGCTCGCCAACGCTTTTTCCACCTCATAATGTGTTCGTCGGCGCGCGGTCACGTCGGCTTTCGTCTCGTGCTGTTGTCCACTTGCTTCTGTCGTCGTATTCATTACTGGCGCTTTCCTCCCTCGGATTCTGTCAGACATCCACGATGTCGGGCTATTACAGCGCTCCGCGAAGGCGATTAACGGCGATGATCAGAAAGATGACGGAGAGCGGGCCAATCGCGATCAGGAGATGGCGCGCGATTTTCTTCCCGCCGTATCCCAGGTTATCCGCCACCTGCCGTGCGATGAGTAGCAGAATCAGCGCGACAACCGCCATGATCCCGAGCATCGTATTGAGGCTCTGCATCGTCGCATCATCCGTCGTCGACCTCGTAATCATTGAACTCATCGCACCGCACTCCTTGATTGCTACGCCGTTGCCAATACCGTGTCACAGTGATCCACTCCCAATGAGATGAGGAAGAACGAGATACGCGCCGACGCTCATCAGCCCGTGCGCAATCGCCGCGCCACTAATGGAATGTGTTCGCCGCACACACCACGCAAAGACGAAACCGACGAGAAAGGCAAAGGCGACCGCGAGGGGTGAGCGATTACCGATCTGCAATGCGGCGAACACCGCGCTGCTATAGACGATCCCCCAGCGGCCCAACACCGTTTCTACCGCCGACTGGAGCAACCCACGAAAGATCAGTTCTTCGAGCAGACCCGTCGAAACGAGGAGAATGAGCGCGGGCGCAAGGATGGTCTGCCAATGGAGATCCGCGATCAGCGATGCGGGCCGCAGGAGGACATACGACATCGCTCCTAATGGTATCCCAAGCAGTCCGATACCAATCTGCGCCAGAACATGGCCGCCCCGCAGCCCAAAATCCTGGCGCGAGAGGCCGAGGATGCGGGCCGCAAAAATCACGGCGACACCGAGAGGTAGGCAGATCAGTGCATACCAGGCGATGACCGGCACAGCGGCAAACGGTAATGCGAGGCTTGCGACGCGGATCAGCGGGGCAAAGAGCAGGGCAACGAGGAGCGTCCGCTCATCACGCCGCGCGACACTTGCATCAATGAGGAGAATCGTCATGAGTGCCAACTGCGCTCCCATGCCTACTTGCGTACTGAGGAACGTCGTCACTAATTCGATCGTGACGATCGCGACGAGGTAGCCGCAATAGGAAACCCAGGCCAGCGCTGCGCCCGTCCGCGTCATCATGCGAGCAACCCGCCATTCATCCGCGCGGAGTGCGGACCGATTGCTCCACCGGCGCCGACACCGCACTTATCCATGCGTTGGTGTGTCATCGAATGCGACCTGTGCCATCGGGGGCGCGAGTTGCGTCATCTTCCGCCGCTGCCACGGGCTTGTAAACGCCGCCACCTCATAGACCGGACGCACCATCAGCGCCGCCTCGATCACGAGGCCGGTAAGCCAGCCGATACTCACTCCCCGCAATCCGCCGAAATGCGCCCCCAGCGCTGCCATGCCAAGTTCCAGCGTGCTGCCGACAATGACCAGTCGGGTCGCCCGGCCTACCTGACGCCGAATGCGGCAGATCGCGACGTAATGGTCCTTGATAATGAGCGGCAACGCGCCCAATCCGATCACGCGCAGCGTCCACGTCGCTTCGGTGGCGTATGCATGACCGAAGAGGCGAAGGACCCAGTTCGCGCCGATCAATAAAACGGCGTAGGCAATGAGGCCTGCTGTCGCGGCAAACGCGAGGGTGAAACGGACCTTACGCTGAAGCAATGCCGCGTCCGCCGCGCCGACCGCATAGAGCACGAGCGAGAGTGCATACGGCCCGGTGAAGATGAACGCCGCGATCAGCCAGGCTGTAGAGAAGTAGGCATTGGCCGTCGCCGAGAGCACGATCGTCACGACGAGGGGAAGCGCCAGGTCAGCGAATTGGAGCGAGAGATTCAGCCCGTGGTGACTGAGCGCGGCGCGGCCCAATCCGCGCAGGAGCCGCCATTGCGGCGAGTATCGGTTCAGTGGCACGCGCTTAATCACGACGAGCGCGGCGAGAAAGAGGAGCGAGACGAGATTGCCCACCGCCCATGTCGCATAGATCGTCAGGCCGAAACGCCCGGAGAGCCAGATCGCCGCCAGCGCCAGCGCCCCGAGTTTCGTTACCGCGAAAATCGTGTTGCGCCAGAGTTGCAAGCCGCCCCGCAGTAACCCGATGAGCGCCTTATCAATCACCAATGTCACTGCGGTGAGCGCGACGCCGCAGGTGAAGAGCGCGGTATTGCGCCAGTCATCCGTCAAGGATCGGAGGTCATGAGAGAAGAACGGCGCCGCGAGCGCGAAGAGCAGGCCAAGCAACCCGCCCACCGTCCCAGTTACCAGC
Organism: Chloroflexota bacterium; assembly: GCA_030853625.1. Classification (GTDB taxonomy): domain Bacteria; phylum Chloroflexota; class Chloroflexia; order Thermomicrobiales; family JALYUS01; genus JALYUS01. Next base: position 19,631 of record JALYUS010000803.1, on the reverse strand, counting down.
AGCGCGGCGGTAATGAGGGACAATTCTCTTCCCCGATGAAGCGGCAATTCACCCATGAGCAAGGTACCGAACCCCAGCACACTCGCGGAACCCAGAAGGGTCATTGTGGAGATGGTCGCGCTTGCAAATCCGACGGCTTCGGGCAGGAAAAGGTGTGTTGCCAACCACCAGTAGAAAAATCCAAGCGCCGACGTGACCCCGGTCGCGCCGACCATCGAGCCTGCGTTCAGCACGATCGCTTGCGTATCCGCGTTCCATAGGCGCTGTACTATCCGCCGTACGATCCGTCGCACCATCATCGCTCCTCATCTATCCGTGTCATACTGCCCACCTGCCGGGGCATCATTCTTTCGCCGCACCACTTACGGGACAAGCGCCGTATGGCGATACACCTGGTTGGGTGCATCCGCCCGATAGAGGGTCGCCTCCACCGTTCCCGAGCCATTCGGCACGATGACGATGGTCTGCCACTGATCGTGTGGCTTGAGGGTCGGTACCGACCATTCCTGGACCACCTGACCCTCGATGCTCAGATCGAGCCGGTACTGCGTTGCGGTCAATTCCTCGCTGTCAATGCCGAGTCGCAGCGCGGTGGGACCGGCGCTCGGCTCCGGCGTCATCCACAGTTGGGTGAAGCCATTCCGGGGCTGATGACTTGCGCCGAGGTACGCCACGGTCGCGGCGCTCGTCACCACACAGAGCGCCATCACGAGCAGGATCGTGTGTCGCGCTTTCCACAGATGCGCATGGGGCGCGGGGCGCGCCCTCGGACGAATGGGCGCGCGATTGTCGCGGCGAACGAGCGCGATGATCGCCGCAATAGCGGTCACGCCACCGAGAAGCACGGCCCACGAACGCGCCTGCAATCCCCACGGCGTCTCGTTCAGCACAAACCCGCCCAATCCGGTGAGCGCGACGCTGATGCCTAGAATGAGAAGCACGCGGGCCGGAAACCCCGCATCCTGCAACCGGACGGCGCGCAGAATTGTGTATCCCGGTAGTACCGCGATGAGCAGCACGGCAAGCGGCCCACGGATTGCCATGGCGTGGAGATCGGTGCATGCCGCCGTCACTCCTGCTGCGGCAAGCACGAGAACGATGATGAGATCAATCTGCTTGCGGACCATTCTCTCCTGCGCTCCTCTGTATCGGTGCTAAGATCGCCTTGCTCCACCGTCGAATCCGCCCGTGGACGGCCCGTTTTCCAACCCGCGCACATCGTAGATGACGATGTCTCCGCTATCGAAGAGGCGGATGACGCCCGGCAGCCCGTCGAACTTGACGAGCGTTGCGGGATCAACGGGGGTAGTGTGATGAAATGCGTCAACCTCGCCTTCCTCGACGTACACCCCGACCACCGGTAAGCCCGTGCTGAGGCGGCGATCAATGATGACATACTTGATGTGGCCTTGACGAAGCATCTCGATGACGTAATCACTCACTTGCGGTTCGAGGATGATGGCCGACACATCAATGTGATCGCTCGCGCCATTCACCACGTATTGCTCGCCGTAAGCGCCCATCAGTACCTTGTTGACCCGATCGGTGGCGATACGATTGTCGGGGCCAAGAAACGCGTGCGCCCATTTGGCCGCGTCCACGCCCTGCGGCTCGACCGAGCGCGCATCCGCACTGACGCGGTATGGCCCCGGCAGAACCCGTGCAGTTGGACCGACACCAGTGACAACCCCCCCGGCAAAGAGGACACACGCCCAGCCAAGAAAAACAGCCGCTTGAAGCAGGCGCCGCCAGCGCGGCTGCGGCAGTCGGACCGTGGCAGACCCAAACGCATAGGTAATACTCGCGAAGACCAGCAGGATGGCCCGAAACGGCGACTGCCGCCGACGCCCGATGCGCGTCAGCCGCACCGCGCAACGAAAAGCGCTCGCCGCAACCTGATTCGCCGCCGATCGTATCCCATGATCGCGAAGATTCGTGATGCCGACGGCGAGGACAAAGGCAATCGCGACAAAGAGATATTCCGCCGACCGGCTGGCAATCTCATTGCCGAACTGGGTCAGCCGGAGCGCGAGGATCGCGGGATAGATGCTCGCGCACGCCGCGAAGGTCAGCGCCAGCGAATGCGACCGGTGGCGCTTCCAGACCTGCAAGAGACCGAATGGCAGGAACAGCACAATCAGGATCACCGATGCGAGCGCGATCAATCGCTCCCAGAGCGGATTGACCTGGCCCGCATATCCTTGAAAGAGTTCCCTGCTCTTCTGCTCGCGCAGGATGATGCCAATCAGTTCTGTCACCCCATGCGTGATTGGCGCCGCCAGATAGCCAACAACGATGATTGCGACATAGAGCAGCCAGGCGACGCAACCGGCGAAGACAAGAAGCGTCAGACCGCCCGGTCGCTGCCGGTTATCGAGACTGAGACGAAGACGCGGCCCCAGATGGCTGATCAGGGTCCAGATAAGCAGGACGGCGGCGAGCATATACGAGGCGACATGATGGGTGATGATGATGAATGCCGCACCGAGTATGGCGGCAATGGAGCGCGCCAGATACCCATTTGGATGTCTTCGCGCCGAACGGACGACGGCGTACAGCACCAGCGCGGCAAACGGGAGCGCGAGCGATTCGTAGATAAACAGGGCATCAAAGAAGAGAAAGTTCGGATTAGTCATATAGAGGAGTGTCGCGATCCCCGCGATACGCGGCGACCCGCTGATCTCCTCAAAAAGAAGGAAAAGGGCGAGTGTGAAGATGATGCGGCCAACAAACAGCACGAGGACGCCGGCGTGAAAGATCGAAAGCCCGCTGAGGCTGACGAGCGCACTCGTCGCGCTCTCCATCCCCGGATACAAGGGGCTAACCGGCAGCAGAGAGTTCTGATGGAAAAGGTGGTGATAGCGGAGAATATCATCTACCGTGTGCCAATGCATCAGTTCATCGTAGTCCACGAATTCGCGCGGGCTGCTCAACACTTCCACCAGAAAGAACTGGATACCGAGCGTGACAACGGTTGCCAGCCGCTCGCGGCGCGATGGATCGGACGAAAGCAGGCGTGCCGCGATCGGCAGGAAAATGACGATCAACCCCACCCACCAGACAATCAACGCCTGGCCCGCCGAGAGCCACCGCCCATCGAAACGCGAGGAGGTATACGCGGTTGCGACAAGCAGCAACCCGAAGGCGCTGACGAGCGCCAGCGCCGGAAACCAGCCCCAGGATTCACCTTCCGGTCGGACCGGGGCGGCGACACTGGCGGGCGCCATGCGAGCAGCCGCCCGTGCGGCCGCGTACGAATGCAGCGGGTCGTGATCGGTTGATCCATTGGGCGCTATCAGTGATGGACGATGTACTTCCGATGTTGTGACCATAGACTACTCGATTGGATACAAATTCGGACGCTGCCGCAGCGGCGCACTCGCCGGTTCGAGCCGATCCCAGAGGCGCATTGCGGCCTGCGCCACCGCCGCCATGCTGTGGCGGTGCAAGATCGTGGCGCGCGCCGCCGCCTGGATCGCCCGGAGTGTGCCATCCGCGCGCGCGCCGAACACGAATGCGAGAGCGGTTGCCAACTCCTGCGATGTTGCACAGACAAAGCCATTGCGGCCTGACTCGACGAGCGCGGATTGATTGGCAACCGGCGTGACGAGCGGCGCCGCCCCACAAGCCATCGCTTCAAGCAAGGTCAGCGGCGGTTCGACCGACTCCGCCGCCAGAAAGGGAAGGAGCATCACATCGGCCGCTTGGAGCCAGCAAACCTTCTCCTCGGCGGTGAGATTCGTACATACGACCTGAATATCGGCGTTCGGTATTCCCTGAAGCGCGCGCGCGACCGCGTCGCTATTCTGCTGAGTGTACTCCGCCGTGTATTTGCTTCCATCCAGCGCCGCCCCGGCGCCAAACACAAAGACGCGCATCGGCGCGCCGAGACGCTCGCCTGCCATCAGCAATGCATCCCGCACAAATTGGACCGGGAATCGCTGCGGGGAGAGTTTGCCGATGTAGAGGACGATGCGATCGGCGGGCTGCACGCCGAGTTTCTGGCGGGCCGCAGCCTGATCGCCCGGACAGTAGACCGTCGTATCTACCGCAGGCGGGAGCACGACGATCTTTGACGCAGGCACGCCGTGGCCGCGCAAGGAGGGCAGCAAGGCGGGTGAAGTCACCGCGTAGGCATCAATCCACCGGTCAAGAATGCGGCGGGAAACGAGATCGAGGATGCCGTATTTCTTCTCCACGGCGGTTGCCATCACATGGGAGACGACGCGCACCTTCCGCCACCGGAACCAGGGCGCCAGCGCCAAGGAAAGCCCAAAGAGGTGCGCGACACCGATGGGATGCGTTGCCAGCGTCCTCCGCGCGCGCCGGTACAGACCGGGCAAACCGCCGTAGATACCCGCCAACCCGTAGCCGGCACGGGTGTAGACATGCTCGATGGCGCCAGATTCGTCCGTGCGCTGCCGAAAGTCCTCATGCGTCAGCGAGATCGTCGAGACGGCGCGAGCGGCGCTTGCGGCGCGGGCGAAATCGCGATTGATGACGCGGATGCCCTCATTCCACGGCGCATGGAGCGCCCGACCGAGCACGAGTACACCCGTCTGATATGGCGATGCGCCGCTCTGGTCGTGCGCCGCGTCGGTCGCCATCCGCGTCTCCTTATCCGGCATACTGCCGCCCCGATCTGCCGGTTCGCGGTGGACCGTCCGCGAGCAAATCGCGATACATCTGCTCGATCCGTGGCACCACCGTCCCGGCCATGAACTCCACGGCCTTTCGTTTTGCCGCCCGACCCATTTTCTCCCGCAACGATGGATCGGCGAGCAATCGTTCGAGTGCCGCGCGCAGAGCAGCCGGATCGTTGGGGGGAACGAGCAATCCCGTTTCGCCCTCGACTACCTGATCGGTCAGGCCGCCAATATTCGACGCGATCACGGGCCGACCCGTCGCCATCGCCTCGATCGCCACCGTCGGGCAGGAATCGGGAACGACGGACGGCACGACCGCCAGCATGCTCCGGCTCCATGCCCCCATCACGGCGTCGTGCGGCCAGTTCGTCCGCACGACGACATTGGGCGGAAACACCGTTGGCGTACCCGCGCGCGGTCGCCCGATCAGCACGAGCGGCGGCGCATCCTCCAGTTCGCTATACGCTTCCAGGAGAATATGGACGCCCTTGTCGCGATCCAGATCGCCGACAAACAGGATGAAATCCTCATCCGGCAGTTCGTCGAGCAGGGATTCGACTCCGCCATGCAGGTCGGCGACGCTGTCCGGCACGAAATTCGGGATCACGTCGTACGGCAGATCAGCGCCGACAAGCCCGTTTCCGACCGCAACCGCGTTGCTGACAGGGACGAACATGTCTACGGCGGCCCGTTCCGGCACACCCATCACCCAATTCGCCAGGGTAGTCGGGACGCCGACCATCGCGCCGTATTTATCAGCCGCGCACCCGAGGCACTTGAACAATCCGGGGCCGGAGCAGGGGGTAGCGCCATGATACATCAGGCGCTTCTGCGCGCACCGCAGCCCGTAATCGTGCAGGGTGAGCGCCAGCCGCGCCTTGCTCCACGGCTTGAGCGGCACGAACGAATGGACGAGCCAGTTGTGTGCGTGGACAACATCCGGCCGCTCGCGCGCGATCACGCGCTGCAAGGCCCCGACCACACCGGGATCGGGGCAGGGCGGCGCGTGGCGGCGGCTCGGATCGCTATGCAGGCGATCCATTTTCTCAATCAGGCCATGCACGCGATAGACGCGCACCCCCTGGTCATCTTCATAGGCGGGCAGCCCGGCATGACCGAACGTCGCGACCGCGACATCGTGGCCGCGCGCCACAAGCCCGAGGCTGAGATTGCGGACATGTTGCTCCTCGCCACCGATGGTGGGCGGGTAGAACTGTGCGAGCATGAGTATACGCATCATTCCCCCCGCGTGACGCTTTGATAGAGTGCGAAGAGTTCGTCCGCACAATCGTCCCAGGTGGGAATCCGCGTCTCGGTTGGGATCACCGGCGCGCGCAGTTGCTCCAGGATGGCGCGGCCAACCGCGTCCGGCGTGCTGCGGACCGGGATCGCGCGCACGAGGCCCTGCTGGGCCAGTTCGCTCAACCCGGATGTGTCGGCGACGAGGACGGACCGTCCGAGGGCGAGCGCCTCCATCACCGAGACCGGATGCGCCTCGTAATCACTGAGGAGCGTGACCAGGTCCGCCTGGCCTAGCAACGCGGCCATCTGCTCGCGTTCGCCCGGTGGGATCGCGCGGATTTCCGTGCGATCCGCCACCCCAAGACGCGCTGCCATCCGGTGCAACTGCTGCTCGTATGGCCCGGCGCCAATGATCTGGAGACGCGCATCGGGGAACTGCGCCAGAACCGTCGGCAGGGCGGCGATCACGCGATGATGCCCCTTGTAGCGTTCCAGTCGCCCGACCGAGAGAATCAGCGGGCCGTCATGCGCGCGAACGGGTACGTCGGCGCTGCGGGGGAGATACGAGCCGTTGCGAACGACGACGAACCGCTCCTCCGGCAAGCGAAGTTTGCGCCGAAAATAGGCAGCCTCGAAGTCTGAAACAACCACGAGGCGTGCGGCGCGCGCCAGCAATGGTCGGAGGGCCGCCCACTGGATACCGCGCGCCGCGTTGCGCAGCCGCGATGAATGACCCCCGGTATGCGAACTGACAATAAAGGGAATCCCTGCCCGCCGTGCCGCGAGCATACTGAGCGGCGGGACAAGTGTGTGGAACCCCTGACAATGCACGATGTGGTATGCCCCGCTCATGATGATGCGGTAGAGAGCAGGGGCGAAATAGTAATCTCGCCGTGTCGGCCACGCGCGCACGCGCTGAATCCGCACGCCGTCCGCGTATTCGATGACGGGCAACGTGCCGGATGGATCGGTCGTCAGAACCGTGACATCGGCGCCCGCATTGACGAGGCGCTTTGCGACTTCATAGACATGCGTTTCGATACCACCCATGGCCGGGAAATACCGCGCAGTAACCATCAACACGCGCGTCCTGCCGCCTTGCACCGGTTCATTGCCTGGCTGCGGGAGGGCAAAATCGGTGGGGCCGTCTGGCTGCGCGGTATCCACGGCGATGAACCGCTGATTGAGCATTCCGTGCGCATATCCACCCGTTGTGGCAGCCAACCCGCCCACGATCGCGCCCGCGCGGACCATGCCATGGAGATTGCGCTGACGCATGCTGTCATGCAGCCCGCGCGCGACACCGCGCGGCAACGTCCGGCGTGTATAGGAGCGTTCCGCCGCGAGTCCGTCGCGCGCGCCCAGCAGTTGCGAGACATGAGCCTTTGACAGCCCTTCCGCGTAACAGCGGGAGAGGAAATACTGCCGACGGGCGCGCACCGCCGGCACACGATGCCCGATGCGCGCCCGGGGTTCATACATGAAAATCGTACCCGGCAGCGCCTGGCGCGCGCGAATGGCAATCTCCGTATCCTCGCACCCCAGCGGTCGCTTGCCGATCCGGCCGATCCCCTCGCGGAATCCGCCGACCGCGTCGAACAGTTCCCGCCGCACGCAACAGCAGCCACCGAACGGATTGCGGACGGGCGCCGGTTGCTCAGGCAGCCCCCGGTAGGTGCAGCCAACGACCCAGTCGAATTCATGCGGAAACCACTGCGGGCGCACATCGGACCACAGGGGATCAACCGCGCCGCCCACACCGAGCACCTGCGGATCGGCAAACCAGGCAACGAGGCGTTCGAGCCAGTCCGGCGCGGCCACCGCGTCGTCGTCAAGGAAGGCAATGAACGCTCCGCGCGCGGTCGCGATGCCGCTGTTGCGCGCGCCCGACAAACCGCGCGCGTTCCGGTTTTCGATAGCGATGATCCCTGGCAGATCGGTGCGGGCATGGTGCAGGAGCGCGTCGTTATGGTCAGAAACGAGGATGATCTCTCGCGGCGGGAGCGTTTGCGCGCGCAACGAGGCAACCGCCGCGATAATGTCCTCCCAGCGTTCTTCCGTGTAGGCGCAGATAATCACCGAGACGTCGCTCGTCGTGTCTACCACGCGATCGCCTCCTCGCGGTGCGGCGCGCGCGTGCAGGTGGAGAGCGAGCGACGTGCATATCGCCAGAGAACACTCTTCGCGCGCGCAATCGGGCGGAGTGGTCGCGGAGAGCGGCCGGAGAGCATGGCCTCGAACGCTCCGAGCGGTGTATCAGCGGTGACGATCAGGCGAGAAAGGGTAAAGGGGTCCTCGCCCGGCGCGCTCATCGCATAATTCACCGCGCACGCCGAAGAATAGCCCGCTTCCTGAACCAATCGCCGCACCGTCGCCGTGTAATAGCCGAACGGATACGCGAACGTCGTGACTGCCCGACCGAGATGCTGCTCGAGGATCATCTTCGCATGCGTCATCTCGCGACGGGCCGCCGCGACGGGGATGGTGTCGAGTTGCGGATGCGTATGCGTATGCGCGCCGCACTCGATGCCGCTCGCATCAATGAGCGAGATTTGCGGCCAGGTGAGCATCGGGCGCGCCGCCTCACGCTCGCGCCGCAACCAACGACTTGTCCCGCCGACAAAGGCGGTCGCAATGTAAAGCGTGGCGGGAAAGCCGAAACGGGCCAACACCGGCAGGGCGTGGCTCGCGAAATCGGCGAATCCATCGTCAAACGTCAGCAACACGGGACGATCCGGCAAGGCGAGACGACCATCAGCGATGGTCCGTGTGCAATCGGAAACGGTGATCGGCGTGTACCCATTTTCGTGGATGAAGCGCATCTGCCGGGAAAATGCCTCGGGGTCAACCGTAAACCGGCGGAACCTGGGGTTCGTACAGGAGGAAATACTGTGGTACATGAGAATCGGTATGGGCGGCGCGGGCATAATCGTGTCCTTCTGGTCCGTGTGTTCAGTGACTATCCTTCGTGGGTGAACCGTTCACATGTAGCAAACAATTCAGCGGGATGATGGGCGGCGCTCACGACGCGACAGCGCGCTCACGCTCACGCTCACAATCCCATCTGCTCAACCTCTTCCGCTTGCCGGGCGTCGAGGGAATGCACTGCTGCGATCCCCTCCCCGCTACGGGTTGACTGCGGCGGAACCAGAGAGACCGGATCGGGAGATCGCCGGTTAAAGCGCTCGCGAAAGATCGCCTTGAGAACGCGCCAGCCATCGGGAATCGTCCGAAGCCGCCCCGCTCCGTAGACGCGCTCTGCTTCAAAACTCGGTATCTCGGTGACATGTAACCCCATACGAAGCGCGCGAATGTTCATGATCGTTTCAATCTCGAAACCGTCGCCATCCAAATGCAAGTCTCGCACGGCCCAGGACCAAAAGGCATTATATCCGTAACAGAGATCGGAGTACCGACCGCCGAACAGGGCGCGAACGATCAAGACAAAGAGGCCATTGCCACACCGACGGAACATCGGCATGTCCGCAGTCCCGCCACCCTGGAGAAAGCGAGATCCCTTGGCAAAATCCGCACCCGCAAGCAGCGCGCCGACGAAGGCAGGTATTTCCGCCGGATCAGTGGAACCATCGGCATCGAGCATCACGATGATATCACCCGTCGCCGCAGCGAACCCACTCCGCAAGGCCGCTCCTTTCCCACGACCTTCCTGCTGCACGACGCGAATCGTCGGATAGAGCAGGCGTGCAACAGCAATCGTGTCATCCGTTGAATGACCATCAACGAGGATGACTTCGTCCACCCCAGCGGGAATCCTGGGGAGCACAGAGGGCAGGTTCTCCGCCTCATTCAACGCGGGAATGACAACGGAGACACGGTAATCCTGTGGGGAAAAGAGATGAGCCATGGAAATCATCCGACCCCTCGATCCGAGCAACAGTTCGATGGAGATTGCGAAGCGACGATAAAACGCCGCACATCTCTCCGCCGTCTCATTTTAACGTAGCCCCCGACAAAGACCTCGTCTGCATCATTCTGTACAGCCCACGGTTGTCCGGCCGAACATGCATTCGTTACTGTCAGAGCGCCGGACGATGTTCCTGATACCTTCGGCAATGTGCGACCCACTTCCCAACCTCCCTGAACACGTCTGCACGCGCGCTGTTTATCCGTATCTATGGCACCGCCGTACTACCCAATTGCGAGGGTAACAGCCGATCTGAACGTAGTCAGGGTGAATCTGCCGATCGGCGATGACAATACCGTCATCGTCACTATGTGGGTTCTACGAAGGGACTGGCTCCTCGGATTAGTCCCTCCGTGACATTCGTCCGCCCTTTCGCACGCCGTTCCCCGGTGGCTCGGTATATATGTATTGCAATCCGCCCGCCATCACTCGATTCGCTGCCGCGACGATGCGAGAGACAGGGATGCGGTTCGCAGCGAGATCGTCCGACGACCGACCACGCCGTTGAGCCAGCCATTCCCATGCATGAAGTTTCCTTAAGAAATCCGCAATCACGGCGCTCACGGTAGCCGCCCCCCATAAACGGGCGAGTGAGCGACCTGTTGAAATGCAGCGAGTGAGGCAGGGGAAGTCTCAATGCGCCAGTCACCCTCATGAGCCACGCGCGCATCCTCATCGAAATAGATGACCGCCTTGATGCGTGGGAATCGTGTGGGAATATCGGTCAGGAATGTCTGCGTGATCCATGCCGCCTTGTTCCCGCCTTGCTCGACGACGCCGATCTCCGGAATCATCAGCGGTTTCTGGGTCAGTTTCCCCATCAGGGTATATGATTTCTCAAAGACCTGCGAAAAACTCTGCCAGCCAATATCCCGCACGGTCCCCCAATCATAGCCATCCAGCCCGACCCAATCTACATACGCGTCCCCCGGATACATCGGCGTAAAATCCGCTCCAGGGTTGATGACATTGGGCGACCAGACAAAGCGAACATTCGGCAATCCATTCCCCGTTTCTCTCATCACGGTCACGACATGCCGCCACATCGCCAGATAATCCGCCACCGTGTTTGTGTTCACTCCGGGTGACCAGGAGTCCCAATTGCCATTCATCTCATCACCGATACGCAGGAAGAAGGGCTTGTCCCACAGCGCGAGATCGCTCGCCCACCGGCGTAAAAGGTCATCGTACGCACCGCTCGCGATCCGCGCGTCGGTGTATTGTGGCTGCTTGACCCCCTTGTCACCGTTAAACGGATTCCATGTGAGGAATGGCGTCGCGCCGCAGGCGACGATCGCATCGTTGATCGCGGGATTAAAGGTCGAGCCGCTATCCCAATCGAGGAAGTAGTGGACGATGCGCGGTGCGACGCCGACTGTGTCTGTGTATTGCGCCATCGGGGCCAACGTCACCAACCGACCTTGCTCATGATCCGCACCGAAGGCGATTGCTCCATCAGCGGACGGAGGCGGTGGCGCACTCGCGGAATTGCCGCAGCCATAGCGCCACTGATAGTACTGTTGGCCGACGTTGCCCATCTCGACCTTATAGGGATCAGGATTATCCGCCGTGTAAGTCAGCACGCGCCGCTCGAATATCTGCGCCATGACCTGCCGCTGCTTGCCCGCGACTTTTATGGTCATCAGAAAAGGCTCCGAAATTGCCCGCCCAATCGTCAGGATGCCGAGTTTATTGCGGTAATTCGCGAAGACGTCCGGGATGTTATGCTCTGTTTCGCGGTCAAAGGCCACGATCACCGGCCCCGCAGCAGATTGCGCACCGCTCGTCGCAACCGTCCCGTCGGCTGCGACCGTCGTCGTGATTGGCGCGCCATTCCGGGATGCGGTATGGGCAAGCAGCGACGCCGCCCTGTCGCTGAACGCGGCGTAGGTAGGGCCGGGATTATCCGGGTCTCCGGCAATCGGGATCGCGGGCGGCGGACTCGCATCGCGCATCGTGTTGCCGGTTTGCAATTCTCCCTGAACAAGTTCAGACGCAAGCAACCCGCTTGTCACCTGGCCGTTCGTTAATTCCATCCGGCCCTTATCGAAATACTGCACGATCCGTCGTCGGTCCGGCGCATCGTCATAAATTTCCTGCGTCCCCGGTCGCGTCGCGTCGGGCACTCCCCAGGCGCTGGGCGCCAGCGCTTCATCATGCGCCCACTGCGTTTGAAACGCCGGTGTGGCGAATGCAGTAGGAGCAGGCGCGGGCGACCTGTTTGTTTGTGTTGGCGCGACTGCTCGCGAGCCGCCGCATGCCACAGTGCCAGCGAGAAACAGGATGATACAGAGGCATCGTGTGCGGGACAGCGGGCCGCGATTCATCAAGGACTCCTTCGTGACGACCGCCGTCTACGGCGACGCCAGCAAATACCTTGTCATCTACCGCGCCCAACGAATAAGGGTACAACGAAACGCGGTGTCTGTCGAATATCAGTATTCGTGCTATAGACAAGAGGGTAGGGCTACATATTCCCGCTACGGGAGCCTCCCCTGGTAGCGGGGGTCCTTGACGATCTCCCGCCATGCTGCCAATGCAGCCGGGGAAGTATCCACCAGCCAATTCCCCTCGTTGTCGGGGGTGCCATCCGAGTTGAAGTAGACGACTGCTTTGATCCGTGGATAGTGCGTCGGGATGTCCGTCAGGAATGTCTGTGTGAACCAGGCCGCCTTGTTGCCTCCCTGCTCGACCGCGCCGATCTCGCCGATCATCAAGGGCTTTGTCGTCAGTGCGGTAATCCGCGCGTATCCCTGCGCGAAAACTTGCGAGAACGACTGCCAGCCAACGTGATGCTGCGGCGTCTCCGTTCCCCAGTTGAAGCCATCCAGCCCGACCCAGTCCACGTACGCATCCCCCGGATACATCGGGACGAAGTCCGCCGCGCCCTGATCGACGGTGCCTGGGCACCAGACAAAGCGGACATTCGGCAGCCCGTTCCCCGCAGCGCGCATCGTCGTCACGACATGGCGCCACATCGCGATATAGGTAGTGACGGTATTGCCGTTCACCCCCGGCGACCACGAGTCCCAGTCGCCATTCATTTCATCGCCAACACGCAGGTAGAAGGGTTTTCCCCATGCGGCGAGATCGTGCCCCCACTGCCGAAGCAGGGCATCGTACGCCCCGCCGGCGATCGCGGCGTCCGTGTAGGCCGGCTGCGTGACCCCATACCGCCAATCCTGCGGATTCCATGTGAGCATGGGGGTAGCGCCGCGGGCGACGATCGCATCGTTGAGGGCAGGATCGAAGGGGCCGCCGTCCGACCAGGAGAGATAGTAATGCACGATCTTCGGCGCGGCGCCGACCTGCCGGGTGTACTGGTCAATCAGGTTCACCTTGTCGGCCCGGTTTGGGTTGCCGGGGTTGACGCCGAGGGCGAGCGAAGCGATTCCGGACACACTGGTCGCCGTCGCGCTGGACGGGACCGGTGTTTTGGTTGGTGGTACGGTCGTCTGCGTCGGAACCGGCATTGCCGTCACTGTAGCGGTCGGGGACGTACACGGAGGCGACAGCAAGCCGGTTGCCACACCGGGCTGCGTACACGCGCCGGTCATTGGCGTCGGCGACGGGACGGCGGTTGCCGGACCATTCACACCGCCGGGATTCACTACATAGCGCCACTGATAGTAATGTTGCCCGACGTTGCCCATCTCCACTTTAAAAGGTGTCGGGTTCGTCGGCGTATAGGAGAGCACCCGACGCTCAAAGGGCTGCATCATCACCCAGGTGGGGACGTTGTTCACGTAGACGTTGACCCAGACGGCCTCGGTGAGAGGCAGGCCCATCGTGGTCTGCCAGGGAGTGGGAAGGGAAGCGAGATACGTGGTGAAGGCGACAGGGATGTTGTGGGCATAATTGCCGCCAGGCGCGATCTGGTACGACCCGAATGCCGCGCCAGGATCGGTGGCCAACTGGCTATTGACGGCCAGCGTGCCGTCCGCCGTGAAGACTGTGCCGTTCGGTTCCGCATGGCGAGGCACGCGCGCGGGTAGTGCGGGTGTGTTGAGCGAGGCATAGGTCGGAAAGGTATTCGTGGGATCGCCGACGATCGCGATCTTCGCTGGCGGATAGGCGGTAAAGGCTGTATCACCGAACTGGCGCTGACCGGTAATCAATTCCACCGTCAGGAAGCCGCTGGTCACTGTGCCACCCGGTGTGGTCTGCTCCATGCGCGCCTTATCGAAGTATTGCACCTGTCGTTTGCCACCGGGCGCCTCGATGTACTGCTCCGACAAGGCAGGCTGGTATGGAGGACCCCAAAAGTTGGGAAGGTGGGGTGCGACCGCACTGCGTTGTTGCGCGAAGGCATCGGAGCCAACCGGGCTATTGTCCGCCTGGCCATCGAGAAAGACTGGCACGAAGATCATGGTCATCACAAGCGCGAGCGCCAGACCGCCAATAATGAGGTATCGGAATGCCAACTTGCGTCGCGAACTTCGCATCGTCTCTCAAGCCCCGATCTTACGCCTTCCCGCGTGCCATTCTTCGCACTCATCATCGCACGGACCATCCTCATTTTACAGGACAGAATGCATACATGTCATCTGTACAAATTGACATCTTGTCATGGCGACGATTTTCCCAATGGTAGCGGGTTTTCCAGAAACGGGCGCATCACGAGCCGGGGGAACGCAGGCTGCCGCCGACGCTACTATATGCACGGTATCATCCGCTTTTCAGGAATCCCTCAGATGGTCCTCATGATGGTACGCTTTACTGATGGCAGCAATCGGAAGGCCAGAAAGGGCATGATGGAAGAGAACGATGGTTTTGACACAGATGGAGCGACTCGGAAGACACGGCGACCCGTGAAACGTCTCAGTATTCTCGGTGGATTTCTCGCGCTTGTCATCGCGCTCGGTCTTGCCTTCAGCGCGGGCGCAATGTTCGGTGGGGGAAACAACAGCGCCCTCGCTCCGCCGATACAGCAATTCGCGGCCGCCGCGCCTGCGACCGCGAACCCCGGTGCGATCGCCCGCAACGCGCCCGCGCCACCGAGCGGCAGCGCGATGACGACGGAGCAGATTGTCGCGCAGGTCGGCCCTGCTGTCGTTACCGTCATCAACCAGCAGAAGTATACGGGGCGACGAGTGTCCGGCAACACACCGGCGACGCCGCCCGGCGGCAACACGAATCAACCGATTGATACCGGTCTCGGCAGCGGCGTCATCTATGACAAAGCGGGCCTGATTCTCACCAACAACCATGTCGTTGAGGGTGCAACCGCGATAGATGTAGAACTGGCGGATGGCACGCGCATCAGTGGAACACTCGTCGGGCGCGATCCCTCCAATGATGTCGCGGTCGTCAGGATTGACCCAACGAAAGTGCCTGCGGTCGCGGAACTCGGCGACTCGTCCGCCGTCAAGCCGGGTCAGCAGGTCGTCGCGATCGGCAGCCCGGAAGCGCTGGAGAACAGCGTCACCGAAGGGATTGTCTCCGGCGTCAACCGGCAACTCGATAACTACGTTGGTCTCATTCAAACGGACGCCGCGATCAACCACGGCAATAGCGGCGGCCCACTCATCAATATGTTCGGGCAAGTGATCGGCCTGAATACCCTCGGTGTGCGAGACAACAACGCGCAGGGCTTGAACTTCGCGATCCCGATCAACAAGGTAAAGCAAGTCGCCGGGACGCTCGTCAGTAAGGGCAACGGCGCTGTTGTCTCCACCCGCGCCTACCTCGGCGTGCAGGTAGACCCGCTGAATGCATCAAAGGCCGCACAGTACGGCACGAAACTGACGCAGGGAACCTACGTCGTCACGGTTGAGAGCGGTACCCCGGCGGAGAAAGCGGGCGTCAAGGCGGGCGACGTGATCACCGCTGTCAACGGCACGAACCTCGATAGCAAAACCGCGCTGGGTGATGTCCTCAGCACGCTTAATGTCGGCGACACCGCGACGCTGACGATTGACCGCAGCGGCCAGACACAGACACTGACCGCAACTCTCGTGGAGCGCCCGGCGCAGAGCCAACCCTAACTGCACACTCCTTCCTCCCCCTTCCCCTTTCTTCCGGCCCGGCAGCAATGTCGGGCCGTTTTGTATCCTCATTGTTGCGGCCGTAGAGAAGGGAGCGGATGGGGCGAGGGCACAATCGGTACACCGGGTGGGCGCGCCGCCGGGAGTGGCCGCGCCCCCGCGATCGGCGCCACGGTCGGCCTCGGCGTCGGCAAAGCGTTTGGCGGCAACAGGACCAGAGCAAGGTTGCCAAAGTTGGGGGAGCCAATGCCACTCGCCAGGTCGTAATAGGGTGTCGCGGGGTACTTGCCGCTTGGGTTGTTTGGCGTCCCGCAGGTAGATGACGGATCGACGCAGTTGTCACCCACCGTAATATCGTGAAAGGCGGTTGCCCAGAGGGCCTTGTTGTTCAGGAGGGCGTACAGTGCGGGGTTGGCGAAGCCGATGCGCGTACCACCGTGGCTGATGTCATACTGATTGACGAGCACAATTCCCGCCGCCCAGAGTGGCGCGGCGACGCTCGTCCCAACACCCTTCACCCACGAACCGCCAATGTAGAACGTCCACTGGTAGTCCCCATCCGCTGTGACATCGGGGACTTGCCGCATGCCGTTGTCGTACGGGCCAGTGGTACCAGGGCCGGTCTGGTATGCCGGTTGTGACCACAAGATACTCAGGCCGCCGCCGCCGGCGACCGGCGTACCGGGCGTATTCGGATAATTATTCCAGACACGCTCGCTGACATAGGCGTTCGTCGTGCTGTTGATCGTCAGGGTCGTCCCGCCGACGCCCGTCACATACGGCTGGCTCGATGGATCATCGAGCGACAGATCATGTTTATGTGTTGTGGGGGTGAATTGCAGGCAACTCGTCGAGCCATAGTCGCCGGCGGCGGCAAAGATGCTCTGCCCCTGTATCGCCATCTGCTGGAAGGCAGTGTTTTCGGCATTCTTACGCGCCGTACTCAGATACGGCTCGCACTGATACCAACTCGTACTGACTGCCGAGGCAAGGTTATCGTTGGCGATCTTCGCGTACGCATCAATGTACCCCTGATCCGTATTCGGTGTCTCGTACACAAGCACGTTGGCCAAATGTGTAGCCTGCCCGACGAGGGTTTCGATGTCGCCGTCAACCTCTCCAATGTCAGAGTATTGGTTGCTGCCGGTCGGGCCACCATCCACGAGCACACGAGTCAGTGGAACTGCGGTGTTGAAGCATGACTGGAATGCCGCAGGGTCCGTATCGTGATAGTCGCTCGCCTCGAAGAGGGCAATGGTCTGGTTCTCGCCGTGAAAACCCGCCGTATGAAGCGCGTCGAGGTTGTAGGCAGTAGCGTACTGATTGGGCAGATACGTCGCGTGACTCGCCGCAAATGTCGTCGCGGCGGAACAGCCCGTCCCGCTGTTCGGTGTCACGCTCGCACGCGGCGGTTCTGGCGGCGCGAGGAAGCCCGCATGTTTCCCCGCCTCTGCGCTGTCCAGGCCGAGTATGCCATCAATGCGCGCCGCGATAGATTGCGGTACGGCAGGTGTCACGTCGTTGGCAAAATAGACCACCCCGCTCGCGTCGCGATAGTCCGCAATCGTCACATTGAAGGCGCGCTCGGCCTGCGCGGCGCTCCCTGTCGCGTCAATCACTGCACCGACGCCGGGATCGCTGACGGTGAATCCCTGCTTTTGCAGATAGTCATCCACCTGCGCGCGATCGGCGGGGTCGAAGAAACGCTGCGTATAGTGCTGCGGTGTCAGGTAGTGATGGTAGGTCGGCGAGGTCGGATCATACAGATGCGCGAGGAAATCATCGAGCGCCGTCTGATTGTGCGGCTTGAGCGGGACCGCAAGCGTCATCGTTTGCGCCGCGTTCGTCCGCCCGATCAGCGTTCCGGCACGCGACACCTCCGTTGGCGTCTGCGCCCTCAGCGGCTCGGCCGCATGGACGGAGAGCGCGCCCGCCCCCGGCGCTATCGCCAGTATCAGGCATGCGAACACCAGATAGATGCGCCGCGTATCGAAGCCACGGCATATCAAGCGCCTCAGCATCTTCCCGTCCCCCTATTCGGTACTCACTCGCCTTTCGATTATGAAGCATCCTAAACGCGCGCGCGCCGCGAGCGCAAGATGCGGCAGGCCCGTCGGGGCAACGCGCGATGCTATACTATGCGCATGAAAACGCTCGATACCGACTTGCTCGAAGAAGTGACCCGCCGCCTGGTAGATGAGTTCCACCCGGAGCAAATCATCTTGTTCGGCTCGCACGCCTGGGGGATGCCGGACGCGGACAGCGATGTTGATTTGGTCGTTGTCGTGCCGGATAGCGATCTTTCACCACATCTTCGGGCCGCACATGCATACCGGGCGCTCCGAGGCCTGCCAATACCGATCGAAGTGCGTGTGCGCACACGCGCGGAATTCGATCGGTATCGCGATGTCCGCGCCTCCCTCGAACATCAAATCTCTGAAGAGGGAAAACGGCTCTATGGATGAGAAGAAGCGAGAATTGGTGCAAAGCTGGTTGACGAAAGCACTGCACGACCTGGAATCCGCAGATGGATTGGCGAATCTCCAGAGATCGCGTATTGACACTGCGGTATACCATTGCCAACAATCCGCTGAAAAAGCGATTAAGGGTTTTCTCATTTTCCAGGATGAAACTCCTCCCAGAATACACCTACTGGGGCCGCTTATCACGGCTGCGGCGCAGTACGATTACCGATTTACCCTCTTTTCCGATGCCGCAGACCTTCTTACGCCCCTCGCCACGGAATATCGGTATCCCGGTTCATTGCATGAGCCAAATCAAGCGGAGTTTGATCGGGCGTATCAGTATGCCGAAGAGATTTATCGTTATGTTATCTCTTTGCTACCTACGGAAGTTCACCCAACACAATAATATAGGCCAACCGATCCCGGAGCGCGCGCGAACGGAGCAACGCGCGATGCTATACTATGCGCATGAAAACGCTCGATACCGACTTGCTCGAAGAAGTGACCTGCCGCCTGGTAGATGGGTTCCACCCGGAGCAAATCATCCTGTTCGGCTCCCATGCCTGGGGCACGCCGAATGACGACAGCGATATTGATCTCTTCGTGATCGTCTCGGAGAGTGATCTGTCGCCGACACAGCGCGCAACGCGCGCATATCGCGCACTCCGCGGTATTCGTATCGAACCAACCGATAGTATTGTCAGGACACGCGCCGAGACTGAGCGGTATCGCCACGTCCATGCTTCGCTTGCGAGCCAGATCCTCACGCAGGGGAGGTTTCTGTATGGGTAAGTCGCATCAAGAAATAGCGCTCAGTTGGTTCGCCATTGCTCAGCGCGATCTCGACTCCGCACGTCGGTTGGCGATTGGTCCCAATTCCTACCTGGACACTGCTATCTATCACTGCCAACAGGCGGCGGAAAAGGCGGTCAAAGGTTTCCTTGTCTTCCATAATCGGGATTTCCCCAAGACGCATGATATTCGCAAGGTCGTTGCGTTGGTGGAGGCCGTCGAGTCGCGTTTCGCGTCATGGCTGGATGCCACCGAATTGCTCACGCCGTATGCGACCGCGTTCCGCTACACCGATGAACTAATTGAACCGAATCAGGACGAATCCGATCACCCGCTGAAATCGGCGGACGATCTTTACACATTCGTCTTCTCCTTATTACCGCCAGCAATCCATCCGAAGCAATAGCGAGGAGGAAACAATGCCGGAAGAACAGCACGCGGGGCGGGTCGCGATTGTTACGGGGGCGGCGCGCGGGATCGGACGAGCGATTGCCGAGCGTTTACTCACGGACGGCCATCGCGTGGCGATTGTGGATCGCGACGGGCCTGCCGCGAATGCCGCCGCGCAAGCGCT
>JALYUS010000480.1 GCA_030853625.1 Chloroflexota bacterium | reverse complement strand
AACCCCACTCGCGGCATGATACACGGATACGAGGGAAACCGGGGATGAACCGCAGAGACGCAGAGAACGCAGAGAGGGAAGAGAGAAAGAGGTTCAACAGAAAGATTAGCGATCCCACCTTTCTTAGAGCCTGTTATGAACTATCGGGCGGCGGGAAGGCGCGTCGCAACATCAGGGAAGTGCAGGCGACCAGATGCAGCCCCGCAAGCGTCTCCGGCAATCGCTCATAATCGCGCGCCAACCGCCGGAAGCGGCCCATCCACGCGAAACTGCGCTCGACCACCCAGCGGCGTGGCAGCAGCACGAAGCCGTGCTTCGCCTCAGGCAACTTGACCACCGCCAGTGTGATCCCGTGCGCTTCGGCGTCCGCAGCGGGGGTGTCGCCGGTATACCCCTGATCGACGTAGGCGAGCGTGACATGATCGCCCGTCTCCGCTTGCACCGCCGCTGCCAGCCTCGCCACCTGCGCGCGATCCTGTGCATTGGCAGGGGTGACGTGCAACGCCAAGAGGTGACCGAGGGTGTCCACCGCGAGATGCACCTTCGACCCGCGCTTGCGCTTTGCCCCGTCGTACGTCGCCCGCCCGCCGCTCTCGGGAGTCGATTGCAGCGTGCGTGAGTCGAAGATCGTTGCGGTCGGCTCGGCAGCCCGCCCCGCCGCCAGCCGCAAGATCACGCGCAGATCGTGGACGATGGCAGCGAACGCCCCGGAGGCCAGCCACCGCTGGGATTGCTGGTAGACCGTCGCCCACGGCGGCAGGTCATGCGGCATCATCCGCCACTCCGAGCCGGAGCGGACGACCCAGCGCAGGGCATCGAAGACGGCACGCAGATCGTGGTCTCGTTGCGGGGCGTCGAGGCGCATCAGCGTCAGATAGGGGAGGACGAAGGACCATTCGGCATCGCTGACATCGGATGGGTACGGCGTGCGTTTGCGTCGGCGTTTGTTTCTCATACCGCCGAGTGTACCGCGCCGCCGCAAAGTTCATAACAGGCTCTAGGATCGGGGTCAGGCCCCATCAGCGCGTCGAGGTGGGTATCCATCGCGGGGACGGTCTCCCCGGCGCGGCGATCGCGCTTGAGATAATCCACGCTGATATTGTGGACGATGCGGTAGAGCCACGGAAGGAACGGGCGATTCCGATCGAAGCGACGCAAGGCAGAAAAAAAGTTCAAGAACGACGAGCTGCGCGATGTCGTCCGCCGCTTCCCGGCGATGGGCAATGACATAGGCACCGTGAAAGACCCGCTGTTGATACCGCTCGAACAACTCGGCAAACGCGGCGCGATCGTGTCGCTGGCATCGTTCGAGCAAAGGGCGTACGTCCGCTACCTCTCGCATTCCGCGTCCCTCATCGCTGTCAGTATCCGACCGCTCTACCCGGTTGTGATCATGCATGATTCATTCCGCCAGGCACCAACCTGCCGAAACAGCCACGCCGATGATCGATACTTTCCTTCGTAATCGGCGATGGCTCGACCACTGCCCGGCAGTGTCGGGTCACTCCCGAACTCTGCGTGCTGTTTCCCCACCCCTTCGCGTCTGCTTGGCACGAGGATTGCCATCGGCGATAGAGGAATCGCAGCACAGCAAGGAGGAAGCAGATGCCGGAACGCGACCGTCGCGCACTGACCGATGACGAACTCGCCGCCGAGCGGGGGCTGCCGCTGCCCGACCGCGAGGAGATGGCAATCATCAACCCGCAGCCGATGCCGCCGACCTCCGTGCCGCCGGGGTACGAGAACCGCCCCGTCACGGATTACCAGCCGATCCCGGCCACCGCACCGTCAACGCCCACCACATGAGCGCGCCCGTACGAAGCGAGGACCGGGCGATGGTGCTCTACGTCCTTAAATGGGACATCCCCCCGGAGACGCGTGCGGCGTACGCGGCATGGCTCGTGCCGACGATCGAGCGCAGTCTGGCGGTTCCGGGGGTGATCGAATACCGCGCCTATGGGACGGTCGCCGGCCCGTCTCGTAAGGTAGCGACCTACGAATTCGCCGATCTCGCCGCGTGGGAAGCGTGGTACCGCCACCCCGATATCCGGCGCATGTTCGAGGAGTGGCAGGAGCTGACGACGAACCGGTCCCGCGATCTGTGGGGACCGGAGGGAATAACCATCCGCCCGGACGCCGCACGGTGATGTCGGCCCAGCGATAGGGAGGCCGCGCGTGAGTTTCCCACGAGGCCACCGCGCAGGTCGCCGCGCGGGATATCGGTGTCAAGACCCTTGTGGTGCCGCTCGATGTCACCCGGCTTGGCATGATTAGCGCGTCCGTCGCGCGTGCCCGTGAGCGCTTCGGGCGGATCGACATCCTGGTGAACAACGCCGGAGTGAATCGGTACAACCCGCATTGGAGGTGACCGAAGCGCCGTGGGACCGCATCCACGCCGTTAATCTCAAGGACGTGGATGCGGTCCCAGGCGGTGGGCCGGGCGATAATCCCGAAACGCAGCGGGAGGATCGTCACCATCGCCTCGCAGATGGGCGTGGCCAACTACGAGTGGCGCGCCGCCTATTGCGCAAGCAAAAGCCGGGGTGACCAATCTGACGCGCGTCCTCGCGATCGAGTGGAGTCGGTACGGTGTCCGCGTCAACTGCGTCGGCCCGACATATGTCGAGAGCGCCACGAACACGACGCTCTTCCAGAACGAGGAGTTTTACCGGGAGGCCGTCGGGCGTATCCCGGTCGGTCGTATCGCGACGCCAGCAGACATCGTTGGGGCGGTTGTCTATCTCGCCTCGCCGGCGTCAGACATGGTGAACGGGCACACGCTGCTGGTGGATGGCGGCTGGTCCGCATGGTGATGGTCACCCGCCGCCGGCCTCGACGGCGGACGGTCATCACGGGGTCGCGGCAATCGTCGGCGTGACGGTGGAGGTGGCGGTGGGCGTCGGCGTGAGGATCACCGCATCCGACGGGACGGTCGCGCCGGGAGTGTCGGTGTCGGTGCGCTGGTCACGCTGCTGATAGAGGCTGTTCGCGAGATCAGTGAACTGGCCAATCACGGCGTTGATCCGTGCCTCCGCGTCGGTCGCGGTGATGTCTGGCGTCTCCGCGATGGCCTTCAACTGCCGCTGCATCTGATTGATGAGTTCCTTGACGTTATCCGGCGTCTGCGTCGGATCGTCCACCGGCACGACGTACTGGTAGGCATCCGCGACCGTCGTGCAGCCGGTGCATTTGATGTTGAGCGCGACCGCCGCGTTCTGTGGCGCGACCGTCGTCGCGGTGCGGCTGCGCAGGTCAATCTGCAATGCGACCGCGAAGGTCTGGCAAGTCGTACACGAGCCGATTGCCTCCGCATAGTTCACGGGCTGAACAGTGTCGCCCGGGATGTGATTCAGTTGGATCTTCGCCTTCACGCGCAGGCGGTTATCGGTCTTGTTCTGCACCCTGACGATATTGTAGCTGCCCCCGCCATTAGGGATTTCCTGATAATCCACGTCGTTGCTCGCGACGGATGCGGCGGGCGTGCCAGCCGTTGGCGTATCGGTACTTGTCACCGCTGGCGAGGTAGATGGCGTGCCACTCGTCGCGCTGGCTGGCGC
>JALYUS010000796.1 GCA_030853625.1 Chloroflexota bacterium | reverse complement strand
GTGGAGGAGATACCGCCGGGCGGGCGGAAAATCGTCACGGTCGCCGGGCGGTCTATTGGCATCTTCAATGTGAACGGTGAGTTCTTCGCGCTACGCAACCGCTGCCCGCATCAGGGCGGACCGCTGTGCGAGGGGTTGCTGTGGGGCATGCTCCAGGCACGCGCGCCGGGCGAGATGGAATACGCGCGCGCGGGCGAAATCCTCACCTGCGCGTGGCACGGCTGGGAGTTCGACATCCGCACCGGGCAGTCGTGGTGCGATCCTGAACGGTTGCGCGTGCGTCGCTACGATGTCAGCATCGAGCCGGGCGACACGCTCGCGACCACCGATGCGCCCATACCCGGCAAGATACCGGGGCCATACGTCGCCGAGACGTATCCGGTAGTGGCGGAAGGACAGTATCTCGTCATTGAGGTCGCCTCCTGACTCAGGGCGCGCATGCCACTGACCCCCACACAATCGCCTCACGTCTCTTCGGAAGTCTATACGGAATACTTGACAATGCGTCATTGCGCGCGTATAGTCGAATACAACTATTCGACTGCGTCTATACGCGAGGTGTCCGACAAAGCAGATGGCGAACAAACGGCGTTCCTCCAACTTACTCGCGCTTGCGGTATTGGCGCTCCTCGCAGAGCGACCGACCCATCCGTACGAAATGGATTTCCTGATGCGGACGCGCGGCCTCGAACAGAGCATCAAACTTAATCGTGGCTCTCTCTATACGGTCGTCGAGACGCTCCAGCGCGATGGCCTGATCGTGCCGCAGGAGACGCAGCGCGAGGGTCGCCGCCCGGAGCGGACGATCTACGCCCTCACCGAAGCGGGACGCGCCACGTTCGACGACTGGCATCGCGCATTGGTGCGCACACCGACGACGGAGTACACGCAATTCGCGGCCGCGTTGTGCTTCATCGGTCGTCTTTCCCCAACCGAGACGGTTGCGCTCCTCGCGGAACGCGCGTGCCGCCTCGATGATGAGATCGAGGAGCAGCGATTGCGGTTGGACGCGATCACCGAGCGCTTGAATATTCCCCGGCTGTTCCTCCTGGAAGTAGAGTTCGCGCTCTCACAGCGTGAGGCCGAAGTGCGGTGGGTGCGGCAGATCGTCCGGGAGATCACGGATGGCACATTGGTGTGGCCGACCTTCCTGACGGGTGAACAGGAGTCGGCATTGGAGAATTCGGAGGAGGAGCGATGATGGAGAAGACGGGGAGACTGCCGCGATGGCTGAAACCAATGAATCGCGTGAATATGGCGATCCAGCGCCTCGGCCTGCCGATCGGCCCGGTGCATGTCCTTTCCGTGCCAGGTCGTACAAGTGGCGTCTTGCGCTCCACTCCCGTCACGCCACTGATTGTGGATGGCCACCGGTACATCATTGGCGGGCAGACTGATGCGGATTGGGTGAAGAACGCACGAGCAAGCGGGTGGGGCATGCTCGCCACTGGCCGCAACCGTCAGCGTGTCACCCTTACCGAGTTACCCATCGAGGAGCGCGCTCCCATCCTGCGCGCGTTCCCACGGCTGGTGCCGGGCGGTGTCCCGTTCTTCCGCCAGTTGTATGGATTGCCGAAAGATCCGGCGGGATTACCGGAGGCGTTTGCCGCACTCGCCCCGCGTTGCTCCGTCTTCCGGATTGACACCGCACACGGCGAGGGATGAACACGAGCGCCGATGCGTATGAGCAAAAAAGGAGACACTGATGATCGCTCTGCACAATGAAGACCGACGCGCCAATGATGCGATGATCGAGACGCACGACCTGCGCCGCACCTTCAAATCCCGCCGGGGCGTTGTTGAAGCGGTCGCGGGGGTTGACCTCCGCGTTGAGGCGGGCGAACTGTTCGGCTTCCTCGGCCCGAATGGCGCGGGCAAGACGACGACGCTACGCATGCTGGCGACGCTGCTCCCGCTAACGGGGGGTGATGCGACCGTGGCCGGATGCGACCTGCGCCGCGAGCCTCAGCACGTCCGCGAGCGGATCGGCTACGTCGGCCAGCGTGGCGGCACCGATCCCGCCGTCACGGGCCGCGCCGAACTCGTCTTCCAGGGGCGCATGTACGGGATGAGTGCGGCGGAGGCGAAGCGGCGCGCGGCCGAGTTGATCGTGACGCTCGAATTGGAGGAATGCGCCGACCGGCGCACGGGCAGTTATTCGGGGGGACAGCGCCGCCGCCTCGACATTGGGCTTGGTCTGATCCACAAGCCACAGTTGCTCTTCCTTGATGAGCCAACGACCGGCCTCGATCCGCAGAGCCGCGCCCACTTGTGGGACGAGGTGCGCCGACTGCGCGACGGCGGCACAACAGTCTTCCTGACGACCCATTACCTCGAAGAGGCCGATGCCCTCTGTGACCGCCTCGCGATTATTGACCACGGGCGGATCGTCGCTGCGGGCACGCCCGACCAATTGAAACGACAAATCGCCGGTGACATTGTCACGCTCGGCATCGCCGGGGACCCGCAAGTCGCGCTCGATCTGCTCGGCGGTCAGCCCTTCGTCCGGGAAACCGGCTCCGAGGATGGCGCGCTCCGGCTCTACGTGGATCGCGGCGAGACGGCGATGCCGGCTATCCTCCGCCTGCTCGATGGCGCGGGCCTCGAACTGCGCACGATCTCTCTCACCCGACCCAGCCTCGATGATGTCTTCCTACGCCAGACCGGCCGCTCGCTGCGCGAGCAGGCCGCGTAACCTCGCCAATCAAGAAAGGAGAGCACGAATGAAAATCCTCCGTGATACCTGGCTCGTCTTCCAACGCAACCTCGGCCTCACCCTCGGCAATCCGGCATGGACCGTGATCGGGCTGATCCAGCCGATCCTCTATCTGCTCTTATTCGCGCCATTGCTCAAATCAATCGTCAGAACGCCCGGTTTCCCGTCCGGCGGCGCGTACAACATCTTTGTGCCGGGATTGCTCATCCAACTCGGACTCTTCGGTACTGCCTTTGTCGGCTTCACGCTGATCGCGGAACTGCGCTACGGCCTGGTCGAGCGGCTTCAAGTGACGCCGGTGAGCAGATTCGCGCTCTTGTTGGGCCGCGCCCTGCGCGACATCCTCATTCTCCTCATTCAGTCCCTGCTGCTCGTCCTGCTCTCTCTCCCGTTCGGGCTTGATATCCATCCGGCCGGGTTGCTCGTCGTGCTGGGGCTGATCGCCTTGATCGGCCTGCTGATGGCCTCGTGCTCGTACGCCCTCGCGCTCTGGCTGAAGAGCGAGGATGCCTTCGCCCCACTCCTGACGACAGTGACACTGCCGCTGTTGCTGCTCTCCGGCGTGTTGCTGCCGCTCAGTCTCGCCCCGCTGTGGCTGCGCCGCATCGCCGCCGTCAATCCCCTGTCGTACGCCGTTGACGCGGCCCGCGCGATTTTCAACGACCATCTGAGTGATGGCAGCGTCATCAAGGGTATCGTAATCACCGCCGTCCTCGCGGTGATCGCGCTCGTCGTCTCGGCCCGCTCCTTCGGTCGCACCGTCGC
>JALYUS010000784.1 GCA_030853625.1 Chloroflexota bacterium | reverse complement strand
GTTTGAGCCATCCCGATCACAAGTGTCAGGAAAGACTCTAGATTCGGACTCGACACCTGTCAGGAAAACGAGAAAGCAATCTCAGGCTGACAGAAAACGGCGAGGAGCCTGACGCCCATCTGGGGTACACCCTACTTTGACATACCAGGGCGAATCTCAGCGGTGCGGCGATGTGCCCCCTCGGCTATAGTGGGCAGGGAAGGGCGCGCCGAGCGATGGATTGAGTTTGCAGCGAAGGAAGTATGCCGACCGATGTTCCCAACGATACTGCCGCTGCTCGTTGCCGCCCTCTGCGTGGGCATTCTTATTGGCTGTGTGGGGATTGGCGGCATCTTGCTTGCCCCCGCTCTCGCCTATCTCGGTGGTCTCGATTTCCATCTGGCGGTCGCGACCAGCATGTGGAGCTTCCTCTTTACGGGGGTGGCGGGGACGATAACCTACGCCCGTCATGGCAGTCTGCACTGGCGGTTGATTGGCTGGTTGAGCATCGGAGTGATTCCGGCGGCGGTGATCGGTGCGCGGGCCGCCACCCTGGTCTCCTCCACGATGCTGATGCTCCTGCTGGCGGCGCTCTGTGCCATCACGGGCATCAGCGCCTTGCGGAGACCGCGCCCGACCCCGCGAGACGATGCGCGATTGCGCTCCGGTCGCACGCTGAGTGTCGGTGCGGTCGTGGGCTTTGGGTCGGCGCTCACAGGGACGGGGGGGCCGACCTTGCTCATTCCCATCCTTCTGCTTCTCGGGGTCTCGCCGCTGACCGCCGTGGGCACAAGCCAAGTCATTCAGATCCCCGTGGCGGCGTTCGCCACCGTGGGATTCATGCGGTACGGTCACGTTGATTTCGCACGCGGGACGGCACTCGGAACGATCGCGGTGCTTGGCGTCCTGCTTGGCGCCGCGCTTGCCCACCGTCTTTCCTTGTCGCTGTTGCAACGGATCGTTGCGGTGGCACTGATCGGCGCGGGCGTGCTCATGGCGGTGCGCGGCTTCCGTGCATTCAACGCATAGAACGTGCGGTCTCTTCGCAGGAGGCAGCGAGGATGCGCAGAAGCCCGCGTAGCGGCAACAGGTCATCGCGGGACAGAAGAAAGGCAAGGCGAAGAATACGGTGGCACGCGCACGTCTCGTCACAGGTGGGGGGGTCTCCCGCACTCTCGATACTGCTGGCGAAGTCCGAAACGAGGCGAAATCGGCGCGAAATGCGACCACCGTCCCGCCCTTCTGCTGCGTCCGTCCATTGATTTGACGACTTCGCCAGCAGTATCACTCTCGATGCTGTCAGTTAGGCCGCGTGCAGCACCCGCTGCCGCAGTATCTCGAACGTGCCTCGCCCGTACATCGCCCGCTTCACCAGTTTGAGTCGGTTGATCTGTCCCTCGGTTTGCCCATTGCTGGCTCTCCCGCTATCTCGATGATGCCGATCCCCCAATTTGCGGCTACCAGCCTGAGCAAAGTGCGTATCAGACGCGATGCCAGTGCGTGTTTCGCTGTGACCAGGAGAGCCATTGCTGTGACGGGCGATTCAGCGATTCTGGTGCATCGAGAGTGCGGGAGATCCCCTATCCTCTGACGGAGTATACACGCTGAGGAATTACAGAAGGATCTGACGCGTGCTGCGCTTATTCTGGTAGGCTTACTGCCTCGCAAAACTCACAACAGCATGCTTTTCCCATCGAGCGACATTAATGGTCGCACTCGCTGCGGGTGGCTGGGTGTGCGGCGCTACCCGGCCTTGCCGAGCGCGAAGCTGAGCAGCAGTACCGTGAGGACGATCGCGGTGATGGCGATATAGGGCGGGTCCTTGGCGCGGATGAAGCCGACGAGCGTCGCCGCCACCCGGACGACCGGCGTGGCGATCAGCACGAGCAGCCCGAGCGCGATCACCGCGTAGGGACGCCCATGCGCCGCTCCGCTGAACACCGCCTGCATCGAGTGGGGGAAGGCGGCGGGCACTCCGCGCTGCGGCGGGCGCGTCAGTTGCGCCGTATCGTGGAGCGACTGCCCGTAGCCGGAGTCGCCGCGGATGAAGAGCAGGACGCTGCCTACGATAAGCAGCGCAAGGCTTAGGACGACGCCGATCTCCAGGACGCGGCTGACCAGCGCCTCCATCGCGTGGATCGCGGCGTCCGGCGCGGGCGCTTCGGCGCTTTGCGTGTGATCTCTTTCCATCTCAGCCACCGAGCGCCCCCTTGACGAGCATCTGCACGGCAAGGAGGAGGAGCACGATCGCGAAGATGCGCCGCACCGTCGCCCCCGGCAACCGCCGCGCGAGCGCCGTCCCGCCGCGCGTCCCGACGAGTACTCCGAGCGCGACGGGCGCGGCGATGAAGGGGTCGATGTCCCCGCGCGCGAAGTAGACCGCCGCGCTCGCCGCCGCCGTCACGCCGACCATGAAGCTGCTCGTCGCGGCCGCCGCCTTGATCGGCACGCCCATCACGAGGTCCATCACCGGCACCTTGAGCACCCCACCACCCACACCGAGCAGCCCCGAGACGCCGCCCGCCACCGAGGAGAGGGCGAAGCCGAGGGGGAGGGCGCGCACGTCGTAGGCGACGGCATGGCCCGCCGCCGGGTCGTAGAAGGAACCGGCGACGGGGATGAGGTGGCGGTGGGGTGTCGCCTCCACCCGCCCCTCCGGTAGCGGCCGGAGCATGCTGACGGCGGCGTAGAGGAGGACGAGGCCGAAGACGAGGAAGAGGACGAGCACGGGCAGATAGGCGGCGACGAAGGCGCCCGCCACCGCCCCGATCGTCGTGGCGACCTCGAGGAACATCCCCAGGCGCAGATTGGTCATCCGATCGCGCACGTAGCGGGCCGCTGAGCCGCTGGAGGTGGCGATCACGGAGACGATGCTCGCGCCGACGGCGTAGCGGATGTCGAGCTGGAAGAGGATGGTCAGGAGGGGCACGATGAAGACGCCGCCGCCGAGGCCGAGGAGGGCGCCGAAGGTGCCGGCGACGATAGCGATCGCGAAGAGGATGAGAAAGTAAAGGAGCGGTGAGAGGTGGGCCATCGGCGTGATCCTTCCATAGGGGGAACGCGAGCAAGGGGCGGTGTGGGACCACACGGCAGCATCGGCGCGCGCCCCCACACCACGACGACACGATTGCGGGTCGCTGTCACTCCCGCATGTCGCCGTCGTGCAATGTCTGAGGTTCGGCTTCACCGTCTCCCGGACGGTGCTGGGGAACCATTCAGGTGCCGACCCCGAGCCGCGGAAGTATGACGGCTTGCAGGATGAACCAGAGGGCAATGACGGCGAGGAAGAGCGCGGGGCCGGAGAGCAGGTCATGCATCGCGTTCTCCATCTTCCTCGGGCAATTCCGCCACTTCCCACGCCTCCATGCCGCCGGTGACGTTCGCGAGGCTACCGTAGCCGCGCCCCTCCAGGATACTGGCGGCGACGCTCGCCCGATAGCCGCTGCCGCAGATCACGGCAGTCGGTTGATCTGCGGATACGGATGGGGTCGCGCCCTGGATGATCTCGCCCGCGAAGCGGTGCATCGCCCCAGCGATGTGTCCCGCCTTCCACTCGTCGTCGCCACGCACGTCGAGCACCGCGAGGGTGTCGTTCCCGGTTCGTCGTGCGAGGTCTGCAACGGAGAGTTGCGGCAAGGTTCGAACCGTCTGCCCATCGGTGACCCATGCCCGCATGCCGCCTGCAAGGAAGCCCGCGACGCGATCCACGCCGATCCGGTGCAGTTCGGTACACGCCTCGTCATACCGGCGGTCGTCGTCGAGAACGAGGACCACGTCCCGGTCGTAGGGGGCGAGCCAGCCCATCCAGGTCGTGAAGTTCTCCCCAAGCCCGGCGAAGACCGCGCCGGGGATGTGACCCGCGCCAAAGGTCTCCGGGGTACGCGCGTCCACGAGTAGGCCGCCACGCGTCAGATGGTCCGCCACATCGGCCGGTGTCAACGCCTTGCCGGGCGGGAGATCGGCTAGCGGGACAGCGCCCGCTTTGTTCACGCGCTTGAGGATGGGATAGTAGGTGGGCGACGGCGGCAGGTCGGCGAGCACTTGTTTGACGAACTCCTCTTCGGAGGCGGCATGGAAGGCGTAGTTGCCCCGCTGCTCCTGCCCGATGGTTGTCGTCGGGGCGTCGCCGATCTTCTTGCCGCAGGCGGAGCCCGCCGTATGCCCCGGATAGACGACGAGATCGTCCGGTAGCGCCTTCAATCGCTCGACGGTGTGGTAGAGCTGGGTGGCCAATCGCTGCGTCTCGTCCGCACCGAGGAGATCGGGCCGACCGACCTCGCCGACGAACAGGGCGTCCCCCGAGAAGAGCGCAACGGGGTCGGGTCCGTGGGCCGGGTCGA
>JALYUS010000773.1 GCA_030853625.1 Chloroflexota bacterium | reverse complement strand
GCTTGGTCCTTCGTCTGCCTTGAGGAGGATGCGGGCGTGGGTGAGGGTGCGCGCCGCAGCCGTCCCGCTGTTGAGCAGGTGGTGCAAGCGAGTACGTTCGTCGTCGGTGAGCAAGACGTGTATCGTTTGGCTGGCATCGCGGTACGCTCCGTCGGCGATTCCCCGCCCCTGCGGGAACGATGGAGCGGAGCATACTGCCACACCACCTATGGATCAAATAGCCTGTGCCAGACCACTAGTAGCGTGGGGTTCTGACCGCTTTTGGTGGTAGCATGTCGAGAAAAGAAGCAGAAAGGAGCACATGTGATGGCTGAACAACCGATGGAGATCACGGTGCGCACCGCGCTGTGGCGGCAGTTCGGCGCGGCCATCGCTATGCTCGAAAATGCCGTGATGGCCTGCCCCGCCTCGCTGTGGAGAGAGCGCCTCTGGCGCGAGCGTTCGGACCGGCCCCTCCCATCGTGGTTCCCACCGGAGTTCTCCGAGTTCTGGTATCTCGCGTACCACACGCTCTTCTGGCTCGACGTCTACCTCTCGGGCGCCCGAGAGGAGGACTTCGCTCCTCCCGCTCCCTTCATCTGGACTGAGGGCGACCCCGCCGTGTCGCCCGAGCGGCCCTATACGAAGGAGGATCTGCGCGTCTATCTGGCGACGCTGCGGCGCACATGCCACACCACGCTCTCCGCGCTGACGGACGAGCGTGCGCATCAGGCCGTCTCCCACTATGCGTGGACACGGGGAGAGGCCGTCAGCTTCCTGGAGTTACAGCTCTACAACGTGCGCCACGTACAGGAACATGCGGCCCAACTGAGCCTCTTTCTCGGACAGCACGGCATCCCGGACGCGGTGCTCGCCTGGGTCGCGCGAGCGAGGGATGCACCGGGCATCTGAGACGCGCGAGGCGCGAGTCGCGAGTGGGCGGTGGCCATCGGGCCGACGCGCATTCCCAAACACATGTCCTCCAACGGAGAAGGCGGGAATGGTTTGCTGATTTCAACCGAAGAAGCCAGGAACAGTTCGCGAGCGGTTTCGTGTTTGTGGTTGGTAGTAGGCATGCGCAACTCGGCGCATATGTGACGGCATCCGACTTCAGCGCGGTGTTCATCGAGCGGGCAAAGACGCGCACCATAGAGCACACGGATGCGCTTGCCGATGTAGGGCGCAACGATCCTGCGGGCTACGGACCTGCCCAGAAACGTGTAGGCCATAGGGGAGAAGTGTCTGATAGCCGTCAGTGTCAGTCTCTGCGCAGTATCATGTGATCTCGCTACATTGGATTTCTCTGTGTCCTCTGCGCCTCTGCAACCCCCCGCGTCGGCTCGATTTCTCAATCCCCGAACAATGCGATCTGCGTTGTTTGGGCGCGCTCCTGGGTGGCGCCAATCGCCGCTTCGACGCGGGCACGATCGGGGCCGACGAGGAAGAGATGTTCGTGGTTGCGCAGATGGGAGATTTTGCCGACTTTCTCGCCGCTTGGATTGAAAATGCCGATCTGCGCGCCGACGTACCGTTTGAAGTCGAGCGCGACGGAGGCGACGTAGCCTTTGCTGTCGAGCATTGCGGTGATTTCGTCGCGCGTGAAGTATCCTTCCGAGTTGAACGAGACGAGCAGATAGGGCGCGCGGACTGCATTCAGCAGGTCGGTGAAGACGGCGCCCGCCTGCTTCTTCGAGTTGTACGCGCTCTTTTCCATGCGGCAATCTTCCCGCTTCTTCGCAATGCCGTAGGTTGGTGGCGCGTCGTTGCGGACGAACGTCTCCCAGATATGGTAGTTACTGAAATAGGAATGCTGGTTGTAGGGCGGGTCAATGTAGACGAGGTCAATCGCCGCGTCCAGTTGCCGGACGAGATCGTTCGCATTCAGGCGCGTCACTGCGCCGCTGCCGGGCAGCAGATCGGGCAGTCGCAGTACGAGCGGGTTGGAGGAGCGGGTTGACCACCCCTTCAGGTAGGCCATTTGCAACCCGGTCGTCGAGTCCACGCGGTCAGCGGCTTCGATCAGCGAGGTGAGCAAAATTGCCCGCTCGGTTTCGTTCGCCGCCAGCGCATCTATACCCGCGCGGATGGCATCCATCTTCATGCCGTTGAATGGCTGGAAATAGCGCGATTCCTCGCAAAACGTCTCAGTGAAATAGCCGCGTACTGGCGGCAGCGCCATCAACGCTGCGAGGAGTCGTCGTAGCCGCTCCGCGTCCACGGATGCAGCATCCGTGGCAATATACGTTGTGCCGAAGGCTTCGCTGTAGGTCGCGAGATCATTGCTATGGACCCAGAGGCCGCATCGTTTCAGTGCCTGCCCGATCCGCGTCGTGCCCGCAAACAGGTCGCAGACGCGTTGCACGTCTGGCAGACTGCGCACGATCCCGCTGATATGCGGCACGAGTGTGCGTTTTGAACCGATATACTTAATCATCGCGGTGAGGTTCCCTCTCGCCTCAGCGTGCTGCTACACTGAACGGATGCCGGGAGCGCGTCGCGCCCGAGTGTATGAGAGGCAGGAGGAGCGGATATGGCGGAATACATCGTGCGGCTCTATTTCAAGGGGGGCATGACGATGGACGTGCCGATCACACTGGCGGAAGATGAGGAACCGGACCTGACCTGGTTCCTCGGTGAATCGAGCGACCCGGAGGAACGGATGTCCGTGCTCACCGAGGGGCAGTATGCATGGAAAGCGGCGGATGTGCTCGCCGCCGAGTGGTATGAGAATCCATCCGCCGCAGGCGATGATGCCGAAGGGCCGTAGGTATCGGTAGCGATTGGCGGGCAAAGGATGACGGCGGCCTTGCGGCCGCCGCCGTCGTGCATTGGAGGCCAGCCGCCGGTCGCCGACCTAGTCGTCCCCAGTGCTCGCCTCTAACACCTGATCGGTCGGCGGGGCGACGCTCTCGGTCGTCAGGCGGGCGAGCCGTGTCCAGGCAAGTTGCCGCCGTGCTTCCATCAGGGCATCGTATTCATCAACCGGCAGGATCGCGACCTGGGGCCTTCCGTGCGCGGCGACGATCACTGCGCTCTTGCCATTCCGCACCTGGTCAATGACTGCACCAATGTTGCGCTGAAACTCCGTTGACGAAATCGTCTTCGTCTTGGCCTCGGCCATGCTGCCCTCCCACGCTGACGGCATCGCGGCACCGGCGCGCCGCTCACCGTTGGCCTGTACGCACAACATGTACGTACACTCGTAGTCTACGACATCTGTGAGAAACGCGCAAGAGGGGTAGCCTGTGGAAATCTTGTAGTACGCGGACAAATGCGCGTGGGCGTCTCATTGACCGCTGCTACAAGGCTGAAAGCGTCTCGGTCTGCACATCGCTGACATAATAGTCCGCGCCATTCTGCTCGACGAAGCGGATGGCGCTGGCGAGCATCTCGTCGGCGTGGCGGGCAGATGTGCTGGTGCAGATGATACCGATAACGGCGATGCCCCAGGTATCCTGTGCCTCGACTTCCGCCGCCGAGACGTTGAAACGATTCTGCAACCGTGCCAGAAGTGATTTCACGACGCTCCGCTTCTCCTTCAGGGAGTGCGCGGCGGGCAGTTCGAGCGTGATACGTGCGACACCGACGATCATGACGCCTTTGCGTGGGTGGTGCGCGCGGGCGACGCGAGGGCGCGGCGCTGCGCCCAGCGGAGCGTATCGGCAATCGTCATGTCAAAAAGCCCGTATTCGGCACTATTAATCTTCGGCAAATCAAGGCGATCTAACGCCGCGAAATCGGCTTCGCTCAGTAGCGTGATCTCGATGACCTCGATGCCGAGGAATTCACGTTCTCCGCGCATCAACTTCTCATCGTCTCAATACCACCAAGTAATCTCATTCGCAGTGTAGCCGGGTACGTCAATATCATCGCCGATGGATGACCGCCCCTCACCGGGATACAGCATAATATCTATGATGCTGCCATCGAGATAAAAATCGGCGTTCACGGCCATAATCGTATCCCTCCTCGGTTCCGTGTAGCGGGCGCGAAGTGGAACGATCGAAGATACACGCCGCCTGCTACCAATCTGAATTCGATTACTGCGTCCACCAGTGGCACGCTCTTGCTTTGAAGCAATCCCTGCTTGCGCAGTGTATCACCGAGCGCGAGTATCAGCATGCTGTTCGGTATCTGCTGGCCAGCGTAAACTCCGATTGGTTCGCCAAGCACCGCGCACATTGCCGTGAGGTGATCGGTGAAAATCGGGTGCTTCACCGTGATGCGCCGCAAGGCGTGATCGGGTATCCACACGCTTTGCTGCATCCACCACCGTTTCGATGCACTGTGCGGCGCAACGTTCCCGACCGCGAGCAAGCGCTCCAGTGTCTCCTCGACGAAGATGGTCGTTCCGACGGGCTGCGTGACCAACGTGCGGAGTTCGTCTTCGTACTGGACAGTCGGCATTCGTCAGCTACTGCATGATGAGCAGGTCGCGCGGTGCATCGTTCAGTTTCTCGCCGCCTGTGTCGGTGCAGACAACGCTATCTTCGATGCGGACGCCGAACTGGCCAGGGATATAGATGCCTGGCTCGTCGGAGAAGACCATGCCGGCGCGCAGCGGTAGCGTGTTCCCCTCGACCATATACGGCTCCTCATGCACATCGAGGCCGAGGCCGTGGCCAACGCGATGGATGAAATAATCGCCGTAACCCGCGTCGGTAATCACTTTGCGCGCCGCCCGGTCAATCTCCTGACAGGCGACACCGGGCCGCACCGCCGCGAAGGCCGCCTCGTTCGCCCGGAGGACGACCGCGTAGACCTTTCGGTATTCGTCGGATGGCTCGCCAATATGGACGGTGCGCGTGATGTCCGACACGTAGTGTGTGTATCGCCCGCCGAAGTCGAAGACGACGGCGTCCCCCGCGCCGATCACGCGGTCGGCGGTGCTGTAGTGCGGGCTAGCGCTGTTCGGGCCGGAGGCGCAGATGCAAAAGGCGACGGATTCCATGCCGTGATCGCGCATCAGACTCATCAGCCGCTCGGCCGCCTGCCGCTCGGTCAGCCCGGTGATTGTCGTCTTCGTAAAGTCTACCCACGCTTCGTCGGTGCGATGTGACGCCTCGCGGATCAGCGCCACTTCCGCCGCGTCTTTGCACATCCGCAATTCGCGCATAATGCCGCCTGCGATTGTCCATCGTACTTCCGGCAGATGTTGTTGCATCTTGATAAGGAAACTCGCCCACAACTCGTCGCCGGACGCGACCGAGCGCGCCCCTGTTTCCCAAATGATGTCCGCCGCGATGCTCGTTGGTTCGGCGGTCTCTTCCCACGCGACGGGTGCGAACGGCACGCCCGCCGGGCCGAGGCGTGGCGCTTCCAACTGCGGCACGACGATCTTCGGCTCGCCCTCCTTCGGGACAATCATCAATGTCAGTCGCTCGCTATTGTGCGATGGATAGCCCGCGAGGTAGAGCAGGTCCGATCCGACGCCGATGGCGAGCGCGTCCACGCCCTGCCGTGCCATCTCCGCCTGCGCTCGCCGCACCCGGTCGTGATAATTCGCTCGCTGCTCGTCTGCCATTAGGAGGCCTCCTCAGAGAGTAGTCAGTAGTCAGTAGTCGGTAGTCAGTGGGGCAATTCCCTTCCGATTACTGACTACTCTCTCCTCTCTCCTTCCCCGTGTCAATCACGCGCACGGTGGGCCAGGGCTGGGGAGCGCGGGGTTGGCGCCCCACTCGGCCCAGCCGCCATCGTAGAGTTTGACATTCACGTAGCCGAGCGCCTTAAGTGCGAGGAAGGGCAGCGCGGCGTCGTTGCTGAAGGTACCGTAGATCGCGATGGTCCGATCCGGCGTCGCGCCGATCGTGGCGAGCATCGCCCGTAATTCATCTGGCGAGCGGAAGGCGGGCAGGTGCGGGCTACGAATAAACGACGTCCACGGCAAGCGGCGGGCATTCGGGATGCTGCCGATCCGCATCGTGTTCTCCCAGGTCTGCGCCATCTCAGCGTCGGTGCGAACATCGAGGATGACCGCGCGCGGATCGGTCGTTGCCTTGAACATATCGCAGCGGTTGATGTGGAGCGATTCGTCCGGCAAGTCGCGATAGAAGACGTGCGGCGCGGTGTGCGTGCGCTGCTCGATCGCGTATCCCGCTGCCGTCCAACCCGCCAGCCCGCCATTGAGGATGCGGACATTGGGATGGCCCGCATACCAGAGCGCCCAGGCGAAGCGGGCCGCCGCTCGATTATCGGTGCGGTCATAGATGATGGTCAGCGTCTTCTGCTCGATGCCGAGGCTCCCGAAGGTTTTTTCCCGCTCCGGCTGCCCCGCCAGCCGCCCATAGGTGTTGGCATGGAGTTCGACCAGGTCCTGCCAATACGCATGCACCGCGCCCGGCACATGACCGAGGAGATACTGCGGGTAGTCCGAGACATCAATAATGCGGATATCCGGCGCATTGATATGATCCGCGACCCACGACGGTTCCAGCAGCGCAATGTCCGGCCACTGGTATGTCAGGAGCGGTGTTGCGGTCGCGCCAGGTATCGGTGTTGCGCCTGTCGAGCACGCGGAAAGGAGGATAGTGAGAAGGAGGAGAAGACCTAACCCCCCGGCCCCCTTCCTTTTAGGGAAGGGGGAGCGGTAGAGGCATGGAACCGGCATTAATCTCCCCCTCCTTTTAGGGAG
>JALYUS010000752.1 GCA_030853625.1 Chloroflexota bacterium | reverse complement strand
TGGCACGCGCTATGAAGCGACGCGGGTGCATCGCCAACCAGGGAGTAAACCGCCCCGTCGAATGATCGAAGAATCGAAAATCCCTTGACATCATCCATAGAATCTTCCCTAAAAGGAAGGGGGAGTGGACCTACTCAGTCCTCAGTCCTCAGTCCTCGGCCCTCAGGCCTTCGTTATGAGAGGGCGGGGGAGGCGAGTTTGATATAGCGCTCGACGCTCATTTTGTTGCGCGAATCTTCCGCGAGGCCGAGCAGGCCGATCAGTTTTCCGGCGTCGTTCCCTTCGCGGGCACGCTCGACCGCCCAGGTGTCCCGGAGCGATTGCGGTGTCACCTTCTTCTCGATCGCCGCGCTCGCAGCGATCCGTTCGACGATCTTGTTGATGGACTGCGGCGGTAGCGCGATCAGCCGCTCCTGCGGATCGTATGCCGCGACGTAGGCGGTGAAGATCGCCGCGAAGGTGGCATCCGCCGCGAGTTTGCGCTCCTTGTTGCGGTAGCGGGCCGAATCGTAATAGATGTAGACGATCGGATGCTCCGCGTCGGACAGATCCACATGCTCTTTGCGGATCGTCAGCAACTCGCCGCGTGAGAAGCCGAGCCGCAAGAGCAGATGCGCGATCAGCGCGGAACGCTCATTCTCATCGGCGGCGGCATCAAGAAAGCGCTCCTGCTCGTCCGCAAACAACGGTTGCGGAGTCTTCAGCGGGATGTGCTCGGGATAAAACCCGGCCGCCGGATTCTCTTTCTCGGTGATTAGTTTGCACTGCACGATGAGGAACTTGAAGAAAGTGTTGAGCGACGTGAGCCGCCGCTTGCGCGTGCTGCGCGTCGCGCTGTCGCCGAGGAAGGCGGCAATGTCTCGCGCGCTGATCTGCGGCGTCGGCTTTGGCCCGATCCGCTCCTCGAACAGGGCGAGGTCGTAGGAATACGACTCAATCGTGTTCTTCGGGTGGCCGGACTGTTCGAGATAACGCCGGAACCAGTAGCGTGCGAGCGTCAGTGTGGCGTCCGCCGTCAGTTCCCGCATCAGTGCGACGCCGGGCGTTAATTTCCCATTTGTATCTACTGTGAACAGCGCCTGCTGCTCCGGCTGCGGTGTCGTCGGAATATCCGCTATGGATTGCCGACTTGCGAGCGATGCGGGCCTCTGCTCCTGCTCCGATTTGCTGCTCATGCTATCATCTCCTGCCCTTCTACTCCGTACTGTCCGTACACGCGAACGAATGTCCGTATCTTAGCATATCCCACAACATTCTGTCGAGTTGTTTGCGTAAAATGTGCGACAATGCTGACGCTGTACGTGACGCAAGGTGGTAGCACGGAGAGCAGCGGTACAACGGAGTGAGAAATCGGAGAGAGGTGATTGTCATTCGTGGCATGCCGGGCAATACTCCGCCCCCGCCGTGGCTCGCGCTAATTGTCGGTGTCGCAATGATGATCTATTACGCGTACCACATGTATGAGATACGACACGACGAAAGCCGAACGCCCCGAGATGTCTTGATTACCGCATTCTTGTTCCTCATGGGCGGGGTGATTGTGGTCTATGGGGCGATCCTCTTTTTCCATCATTGATACGCTTTCACGATTCCGATCGCGGCGTCACGATCTCTCGCCCGCGAACGAGTATCACTTTGCGCTCACCGGCGAGCGATCCGTACTCTCCGCCACCATCGGAAGGCGTGGGATGAAGCGGTGTCCGGAGCGAGGAAGCAGCACGGTCACGGTCGTGCCGACATCCACGAAACTGGCGATACCGACGCGGCCACCGTGCGCCTCGGCAATCTGCTGGACGAGGCTGAGGCCGAGGCCCGCTCCATGATGACCGCTCTCGACTCCGCTTGCACCGCGATAGAATCGCTCAAAGAGGTGCGCGATCTCCGCAGGCGCGATGCCCGGCCCTTCGTCCCGCACGCGCACCGCAAGCCATTCCCGTTCGGGACGCACCGTAATCGCGACGGGCGTCTCCGGCGGCGTGTAATGGCAGGCATTCTCCACCAGATTAACGAGTAGCCGTTGCAAAAGCCGCGCGTCGCCCTCGATCGTCGCCGCCGCGCCATCAACATCCGTCCTGATCGGATGGCCGGGAAACGTCATCATCGTCTCTTCCGCGATCGCCGACGCGAGATCGCCGACGTTGACCGGGCTGTGGACAATCGGCTGACGGCCCGCGTCAATCCGTGCGAGCGTCAGCAGATCGGCGATCATCGTGCTCGTCTCCGCGACGGATGCGCCAATCGCTTCGAGTGCGGCGCGGTATTCGCTCGTGCTCCGCTCTCGCATCAGGGCGAGTTCGGTGGTCGCCTGGATGACCGCGAGGGGCGTCCGCAACTCGTGCGCGGCGTTGGCGACGAACGACTGCTGCTGGGCGAGCGACCGTCGAACCGGCACCATCACCTGCCGCACGAGAAAGAGGCCCCCGACGACCGCGAAGGCGATGACGCCACCGCCGATCAGCGCCATGATGAGCCGAAGCCGCTGCAACAAATCGTGGAGGGCGGCGTCCGGTCGCCCTGTTTGCACGATGACGGCGATGTGTGCGCTGTCCTGCTCGCCAATCCAGACGGGTTCTGTCAGGACGCGCGTGCCGGTCCCGGGGGACGAGAGCGTGCGAACATCGGTCGTGCCCTCTTCAGCGACTTTGAGGGGTAAGAGAGCGGGCAGATTCGGGACGCGCTGGGGATCAGGGGCTTTCAGTTGCGTCCCATCCGGTGAGAAGAGATAGACATCAATCCCCGCCGTGTTGAGGTCACGGGCGAAATCGAGCGCGTACATATCAATACTGCCATCTGGCTTGAGGACAACATTGGCGACATCATCCGCGCGCTGCGCCAGCGAGTCGTCGAAGTTTTCGCGCGTTCGCCGCGCTTCGACGCCATAGGTGAGGAAACAGGCGATGATCCCGACGACGGCGAGCATGCCGACGATCCACCCGGTCATGATGCCGCGGTTACGCTGTAAAACCAGCATGGAGCGAACTCCTCGCGTACCGCACAACGATCCTGACTCAGGATAGCACAGCCTGTCGGCTCAATCGCGCCGCACGCGGATGCCGCGATCCGTGATGACGATGAAGTGGCGCAAGTCATCGGGGTAATGCGCGATCAGATACAGCAGCCACGAGCGCTTCACGAACACATCAGCCATATTCAGTCGGAAGAATACGACGCCAGCATGGGGCAGTCTCTGGCTGAAAACCAGTTCGCCAAAATCGCGGTCTCGATTGTTCGTGATAACGATGCGTTGTTCGCGGTACGCGACGTTCAGTATGTCGCGGTCGGACATTCCCTGTGTGTAATCGCGCGCAATGGCGGTTACATCGTGACTGTCCATCCGCAAAAAGAGCGCAAGCCGGTACTCCGCGTTTTCATCAAGAAGGAAACGCACCTGCTAATCGGCTGCGGGAGTATCTGTGACCGCGATGGGAAAGACGCTCTCATCAGCGACAAGCCCGGCGGCATATGCGAGACATGCTCGCACGTCGTCGGGCGTGAGCCGGGGATAATCCGCGAAGAGCGATTCCAAATCTATATCGAGCGCAAGGTGCGCAAGCACGATCTCAACCGGAATGCGGGTGCCACGGACAATCGGTTTCCCGACGAGAATATGCGGGTTGACAACGATACGCTCCCTGAGCGTCTGTTTCGTCTCTGTTACCATTCGGTGATCCTCCACGAACCGACATGCCATCGCGGACAGTGTGATTATCGCATACTGTCCGCACGCCGAGGATATTCTACGATGCGGTGCGGACGGACGGCACCCACAGACTGATAAAGATGAGCGATCCGAGGCAACCGATGCCGCCGAAAATGAGCGCCGTCGGCACGCCCGTGAAGTCGCCGACGGTGCCGAGCACCATCGAGCCGAGCGGCATCATCCCCATTGCGATCATGGTGTACATTGATAATACTCTGCCACGAAATTCCGCCGGGACGTTCAGTTGGATCAGCATATTCGTCGTGGACATGCTCATCGTCGCCGCGCCGCCGACGATGACGAGCAGGCCGAGCGAAACCGGGAACGATCGCGAGGTCGCGAAGCCGATCAGCGCCGCGCCAAACGCCCCGATTGAGATCGTCAGGAGCAGGCCGCGATGGGTGAAATTGCTCAAGGAGGCAATGGCAAGCGCGCCGATCAAGGCGCCAATGCTGGAGAAGGCCATCAACATGCCCAGCCCGGTCGCGCCGACATGGAGGACATCGCGCTGCACCGCCGGCATCAGTTGGCTATACGGCCGTCCAAGCAGCCCGACGAGTGCGATGAGAATGAGCAGCGCGCCGACCGTTCGATTGCCGCGCACATAGCCGAACCCTTCGCGGAGATTCTCGAACATCGTCTGCTTGCGCATCGTGCGGTTCGGCACGGAGGCCATCAAAAAGAGGGCGATAATGACGGCAAGGAAGGAGATGGCATTGATGTAGAAGCAGGCGGCGATGCCGATGAAGCCGAGCGCCAGCCCCGCGAGGGATGGGCCGAGAATGCCCGTGCCATTGAAGGCCGCCGATTGCAGCGCGACGGCATTGGCGATGTATTCCTTGCCGACGATATCCGGCACGAGCGCCTGGCGCGTCGGGTTGTCGAAGGCCGCGACCGCTGCGGACACGAAAGCGAGAACCATAATCATCCAGACAGTGATGACGCCCATAGATGTCAAAATGCCGAGGATGAGGGCGAAAACGCCGGCCAGCGACTGTGTGACGATCAGCAATTTGCGGCGATCCACGCGGTCCGCGACGACGCCCGCGAAGAGCGAGAAGGTGAAGACCGGCACAGCGCGGACGAAGCCAACGAGGCCGAGGGCAAAG
This sequence comes from Chloroflexota bacterium, assembly GCA_030853625.1. Taxonomy (GTDB): domain Bacteria; phylum Chloroflexota; class Chloroflexia; order Thermomicrobiales; family JALYUS01; genus JALYUS01. Next base: position 4,691 of record JALYUS010000752.1, on the reverse strand, counting down.
GGGGAATCGGTCAGTTGGTAGACGAGGTAGCCCTGCGCGACCATCTGCATCCATGTGCCGATATTGGAGACGATCATCCCCCACCAGAGCAGGCGGTAGTCGCGGATTTGCAGGGAGGCGAAGGTCCCCTGGCGCGGGGCGGACACGACCGACACCTCCCCGGCGGCCACTCCACGTACTGTCGCCGGTTGTGTTGACTTGTCAATCATCTCGCGCTCCCTTTGCCGGATTCCTTGTTTCGCCGCGTCTCGTGGGTTCGCACGCGCGACTACTCCTGTTTGTTGAACGCATAGGTGGCCGCCGCGAGAACAACGACCGCGAAGCCGACGAGCACCGCTGCATCGAGCGCTACCGGATAGGTCCAGACGCCGACGATCAGGCCGCGCAGGAAATCCACGCCGTACGAAAGCGGGTTGAGGCGCGCGAGAATACGCAGCCAGTGTGGCGCGCGCGTCAGTGGAAACTGCGCAGCGCTCGTGAAGTAGAGCGGCAGGACAACGAAGTTGTTGATCGTGCCGAACCCCTCGAACGAGGTCATTTTCGCTGCGATCAGGATGCCGACCCCCGTTAGTCCGAGGCCAATTAGCAGCATGACGCCTATACTGCCGAGGATGACGAGCGGATTCGGCCAGATGCCGACGAACGGCGCGAAGACCCAGATCAGCGTCCCTTGCACCGTCGCAATCGTCGCACCGGCCAGCGCCTTACCGACGACGACCGAGGAACGCGGGATCGGCGCAACGAGAATTTCCTTGAGGAAGCCGAATTCGCGGTCGAAGATGATGCTGATCGCGCTTTGGAGCGACGAGAAGATGATCGCCATCGCCATCATGCCGGGGAAGACGAACTGCAAATAGGTCACATTGCCCGGCACCGTCACCGAGCCGCGCAGTCCCGCGCCGAGGATAAACAGCCAGACGACCGTCCGGGCGAGCGAGCCGTACAGTTGGGCGCGCTCCCGCGCGAAGCGGACGAGGTCGCGCTGCCAGAGCATCGCCACCGCTTCGAGATCGAGAATCTGCCGGAAGCGGCCCGGCGCGCGGAGCGGTTGTGCCGTGGCGGTGATCGCTGCCATGTTATGCCCTTCCGCCACGGCGGCGCATGATCGCGCGGAGCCGGTCATTGCTGTCCGCACCCTCGTCGCGAATCGCGTGGCCGGTGAGGCGGAGGAAGACATCGTTGAGGGTCGGCGGCGTGATCTCCACCGCCTGCACATCAATATGCGCATGTCGGAGGAAGCGCGGCACAAAGGTGTCCGCGTGCTCGACCTCAAAGCGCAGCATGTCCGCTTCTTCCCGCGCGGTGACGCCAAACTCGCGGGCGAGCAGCGCGACGGTCGCAGCGTTATCCGCAGTGCGGAGGCGGATGACATCACCACCCATGTCGGCCTTAAGCGCGGCGGGCGTATCGAGAGCGATCAGGCGGGCGTGATCCATGATGCCGATGCGGTCGCAATTCTCCGCCTCGTCCATGTAGTGCGTCGTCATGAAGACGGTGATACCGACCCGCTTGCGCAGTTCGTGGATATGCGACCAGATCGTTTGCCGTGTCTGCGGATCAAGGCCGACGGTCGGTTCATCGAGGAAGAGAATGGCGGGATAGTGGAGCAGGCCGCGCGCGATCTCCAGTCGCCGCTTCATGCCACCGGAGAAGGTACGTACCTTGTCCTTCGCGCGATCGGACAGATTGACCATTGCCAGCATTTGCGCGATCCGTTCCGCCCGTTCGTCGCGCGGGATGTGATAAATCATGCTGTGGAAACGCAGGTTCTCTTCCGCCGTGATCCGGTCATCGAGGCTGTAATCCTGGAAGATAATACCGATGGATTCGCGCACGCGGGCCGGATCGCGCGTGACATCGAATCCGTTGACGAACGCGGCGCCGTCGGTCGGCTGAAGGAGCGTGCAGAGCATCTTGATCGTTGTGCTCTTACCCGCGCCGTTCGGGCCAAGAAAGCCGAAGACCTCGCCGGGCCGGACGGCAAATGAGAGGTGATCCACCGCCGTAAATTCGCCGAAGCGCCGCACGAGATCGCGGACTTCAATCGCCGGAGGTGTCGTCTGCGTGACGGAAGTGCCGAGAAGGGCGGGAGCGGGAGGGGTGATCGTCGCCACAGGCTAATTGCTCCCTTTCGCTTTGTCGCGGTCGTCCTGCCCGCTGGCGTCCGCGTCCAGCATCATCGCCACGTCCTGGATCGCGGCGAGCAGCCGTCTCTTTTGCGATGCGTTGAGATGACCGATCAACGTGCGGAGACGCGCGTGCATGATCGCCTGATAGCGACCGAGCACCGCGCGCCCCTCATCAGTCATCACGATCCGTACCTGCCGCCGATCCGCCGGATCGGGATGGCGTGTGACGAGGCCGCGCTCCGCTAAACCGTCAATCATGCTCGTCATCGTCGGGACCGCGACCTTCATTCGCCGCGCAAGATGTGTGGTCAGTGCGGCGCCATCCGCGCCGAACGCCTGGAGGCAACGCAATTGCGCCATCGTCAACCGCTCCGGCCCCTCTGCCTGCTCGATGGCAAGGCGGAGCGATCGCTGATAGCGGCTGATTGTCTGATCCATCGCCGTCACGAGTACGGTATCGAGTGCGGGAATGTCCGGCGTCTGTCCTGTGCAGTCTGTCGTCGTTTCGTCCTCGGTCGCCAGCATTAGGCCCATCACAATCGCTAGAGCGTCGTACTGTTAGCACTTCTAATGATCGGATGGCTGCGCTGTTTTGTCAATGGCCTTGCTGGTGGAACACGTTGTGCAAGTGCCCCGTGCGGAGCGCGCATGGGTGTTCCATCTGGGATTCAGGAGCACTTGACGGTTGATCCATGTGGTCGCTATTGTACGTACGATCTTGTGTGGGTGTGATGGAAGCAAGGACGGGGACATGACCGACGATCCGGAACTGGCGCTTGACGAAGCAATAGGGAAAACAACGGAAAGCGAAACGGTGGATACCGCATCCGGGCAGAGCGCCAGTTCGACCGAAGCGGAAATCGCCGATCACCCTGTGGCAGCGCCAGTTGCGGCGACGACGGAAGAACCGGCGACCGATGACGGCGATACCGTTCCTCCCGTCGTCGTGCCACCGGTTGCCAACGATAATGGGGGTAATGTGCCCCCACCCGCGCGCCGGGGAATAAGCCAGTTCGTCGGCACGCTGCTCATCGTCGCCGGTATCCTGACTATCCTCCTGACCGTGGGCATCACCGCGTGGAACCGGCATCAGCACGACGCCGAGACGCAAGCCTTTCTCAGTCGGGTGACGATACCGACGACACTTGCGACGGCGCCTGCCACGACGCTGGCAACGACACCGGTGGCGCGAACACCGGCAACGCCGTTCCCGTCCACCGTCTCCGGCGCGCTCGTGCCGGACACCGCGAAGACGCCGACCGCGAATGTTGGCACCCGCGCGGCGCAACCCGTCGCCACAACATCCGACGGCAAGGACCGGACAATCCTCGCCGCCGTACCGGCGCCGACGGCAACCCCCGTTCCCACATCCGCCGATACCGCCGCAGCCACCGATGCACCAACGCCTACGCCGAAACCCAGAATGCCCAAGCCGACGCATCTGACGATCCCGGCGATCAATGTAGATTCGGATGTGGTTGAGGTCGGTATCTCACCAGTGGAGATTGACGGGCAGCAGGCATACATCTGGGATGTCGCGCCGTATGCCGTCGGCCACAACTTTTCCAGCGCGAACCCCGGCGAAGGCGAGAATGTCGTCCTGACCGGGCACGACGACTGGCAGGGCGAAGTCTTCAAGAACCTCTACAAATTGAAGAAGGGTGATCAGTTGAGTGTCCAGGCGGGTGATCGCCAGATCGGCTATCACGTGGACGAAATCCTGCTCCTCCCCGAGGTCGGCCAGCCGCTTGACAAGCGTCTTGAGAACGCCAAATTCATCGGCACAACCGGCGATGAGCGCTTGACGCTCGTTACCTGCTGGCCCTATGGCGTGGATGATCACCGCCTGATCGTCATTGCCCGCCCGGATCAGTAGGGCGTAAAGTAGGCAGTAGATAGTAAACGGTAGTCAGAACGAGACGCGAAGGCAGACGTGGCATTCCATGTGCTGTGATTTTGCTATACTTGGCGCGAAAGCCGACGATGATCGGCGGCCCTGTCTGACGACTGTCTACTGACGACCAACGACCAACGACTGCCTACTCCGTACCTGGAGGCCAATCATGAGTAGCGACCCGACGGAATTGCGTGGCCGAACCCGCGTCCTCAATGAGGACGAATCGCTTGGGCGGACGCGGGCGGATCAACCCGGCAACGGCCCCTCGATCGGCAACCCGGTGAAGATGACGGGCGGGATTGCCAACGCGGTTGACCCGGCGACGGTCCGTCAGCCGGAGTCGCTCGTTAACCCGCTGATGCTGATGGAGATGGGCAAGCGGATGTACAGCCGCTTCGTCACGATGATCGGCGGCGAAGCGGCGGTCGCATCTTTGCTGGAGCGGCAAATCGGTCTCCACATCTATCTCGACGCCGGTGGCGTGCGGGTTCACTACCGGGGCCGTGTCTGGTGGGTGCCGGAATCGAATAGCGCCCCTTTCGCAGCGATCGTCAAGAACAGCACGACGCTCGACGAGATCATGAACGCGATGACCCAGGTCGCCGCGCCGCAGGTACGGTACGGGTAGGGAAGTCCGGCGTTCGAGGTTCGGAGTGGTTTTGCGC
>JALYUS010000730.1 GCA_030853625.1 Chloroflexota bacterium | reverse complement strand
CTGCGCTGATGCTACGGATCGCGATGCTCGGACTGCTGGCGGCAATTGCCTGCGGCGTCGTCTACGCGCGCCGGGCCGCCGTGCGCCGCACCTTCGCTGAGATGAAACAGGAATGGCAGAAGGGGCTTGCGGACCCGCCGCACCTCGCCATGACGACCCAGATGCCAATTATCCCGATGACACCACGGGTGACGACGCCGCAGGCAATTGCCGCCAGCAGTCCGAGCATCGCGATCCGTAGCATCAGCGCAGTACCGGAACGATGGGTGATTGGCAACGTGATCGTTGTTGTTGTGTGGATCGTCGTGTGCGGATCGGCGCTGCCGATGCCCGTCAGCGCCAGCCTGTCTCCAGCCGGATGGATTGGCGGCGTGGTGGGGAGAGCAGTGGCTTGCAGGGGCAAGGACATCGCGTCATTGCCGAGGGAGTGGGCGTGCATCATCGTTGCGTGGGGCTGAATCGCGTAGCCGTAGGTGAGTAGGTGCATTGCGTCGGTCCAGAAGGCATCAGCGGTCGCGCCGAGTTCGACGCTGAGTATCTGTCGGCCGTTTTGCGACGCAATTTCCACGAGTGTGTAACCCGCGTTGTCCGTCTGGCCCGTCTTGCCGCCAATCACGGAGGGATAGCGGCCATCGTAGAGCAGTTTGTTCAAGTTATGGACGGTATGGCCGAAGCCGTCGTACGTCACCGTTCCCGCAATGCGCATCAGGATCGGGTTGGCCGCGAAGGCCGCGCCGATCAGCGCGAGGTCGGCGGCGCTCGTTAGATGGCCGGGTTCATCGAGGCCGTGCGGGTTGACGAAGTGCGTCTCCTTCGTGCCGAGCGCCTTTGCCTTCGCATTCATCATGTCCACGAAATGCTGCACGCTCTGCGCGGGTGTCGTGTCGCCCGGCTGCGTGCCGATGGTGCGGGCGAGCGCGGTCGCGGCGTCGTTGCCGGAGGGGAGCAGCAGGCCGTACAGGAGCGCCTCGACCGTCAGCGTCTCGCCACTCATCAGCCCCATGCTCGATTCGCCGACGAGGTCGCTCTCCTGAATCGTCACGTTCGTATCGAGCGCGACGCGATCAGCGACGACGAGCGCGGTCATTATCTTCGTGACACTGGCCGGGGCGCGCTGCGCGTGGATGTTGCGCCCCCAGAGGATTGTCCCGCTCGACAGTTCGACAACGACCGCCGTGGCCGCCGTCACATCCGGTTCAGCGGGTGTGGCTGCGGCGCTTTCGCTCTCCGCACGGACCGTCAAAGGCATGAGGATAAGCGCGACGATTGCCCACCATGCCGCCCAGCGCGGCACTGCGCGATGACCCATCGCCCCCGTTACCCTCCCCGTGTTCACTCCGCGCCTCGGCCATGCGCGCGGAGGATCGCAAGGACACGTTCGACCGGCAAACCCGGCGCCCGGTGGCTATCCCGGCCGGTCATGGCTTGATTGCCGAACATCGTGTTGATAATTGCCTCTTCAGTTGCCTCGATCACGGCGGTGAAGAGCGATGAAATAAGCGGGCCATCCTCCGCGATGGTTTCTATCGTCCGTACTGGCCCCGGCGGGCGATGTGGAATGCGATTCGCGGCGTGCGTGCTAAAGATCAGGGCAATGTCGCCGCTGCCGTGGCTCGCCGTCGCGCCCGTCCGACCGAGACCGAGCGCGGCGCGACGCGCGAGGCGACCGAGTTGTCGGGTGGTCATCGGCGCGTCGGTGGCGAGCAGGATAATGATGCTTCCGTCGCCCGATTCCTCCGCCCATTCGCTCCGCGTCGCCGCCAGTTCCCGCCCGACTGGCACGCCATCTATCCGCAGATCATCCAGTCGCCCCGTATTGGCGAGGACGAGCGCGCCAACGGTATAGCGCGGATGAGGCTCCGGCAGCACGCGCGACGCCGTGCCGATGCCGCCTTTGACGCCGAAGGCGACCATCCCCGTCCCCGCACCGACGCTTCCCTCCGCGACCGGGCCATCCGCCGCATTCGCGATTGCACGTTGCACATGCTCCGCGTGGACGTGCCGCCCTTGAATATCATTCAGATGGCCGTCGTTGCATTCCAGCACGACCGGATTGACGCTCGTCGTGCGGATGCCGATGGCAGGCTCGACGGTCAGCATATGGTCAATCAGCGCGTCCGCAACGCGGGGAACGTTGAGCGTATTGGTGAGCAGAATCGGCGTCTCGATTGCGCCGAGTTCATCCACCTGCACGAGGCCGATAGACTTCCCGAAGCCGTTGATGATCTGACTGGTGGCGGGTACGTTCTCGCGGAAGAGGTTGCCCGCATGCGGCAAAATCGCCGTGACACCCGTACGCGCCGGACCCTGACCGGGGACGAGTGCGCCATCGCCGAATGCCACGGTGCAATGCCCGACGCGCACGCCGGGAACATCGGTCAGCGCGTTCCACCGCCCGGTCTCTATCGTACCAATTGTCACGCCGCGCGCGCGGGCCCGTATCGGCCCGTGCGTATCGTTTGCTTGCTCATCCATGATGTGTCCTCGCGATGATCCCCTTCCGCATCGCATATCGTACACTGGTGTACGTACATATGCAAGACGAACAAGCGATCTTTCGCAATTTTCCCATAGCGCGCCATTTACCGTATTTTGCGGACAACACAGGTAGCATACTCTTCATCCTCGTCCCACTCGCAGGCTGAAGCCTACGCCACCCATGTTATACTAGCGGGCGGGGAAGCGGTGTACGAAAAGGATGGGAATAGCGCATGTTTTATCCGGTCTTCGCGGTCTTTATGATCCTCGTCGTCATCTATATCGCGGTTGCCGTGATCGAGTATGGGACGACGCTTGCTGCCCGTGGAAGCGCGGGGGCATTGCTCTTTGTCAGTGCGCTCGTCCTGCTCGCTCTCGCGCTCTGGTGGACGTTCGACGCGCTCCGGGCGGTCTCGCCGACGCGCGGCATCGAACTCCTGCGGGCAATTGTCTTCTTGCTGCTCGCCGGGCCGGTGCTCACCGCGCCGCCGCTCGTGGCGCAGACGGTCGGTGGCGGCACGACGTTCGTCTCCGTCGGGCGGTTCCGCCGGATTCTCTGGCGACCCGCCTCGATCATCGGCCTCGCCCTGATCGTCCTCTGGTTCCTCTCCTGACCCTGATCCGTGCCG
>JALYUS010000465.1 GCA_030853625.1 Chloroflexota bacterium | reverse complement strand
TCAGTCCGAAGGCTTGCACGGCGAAGCCACCGACCGCCAGCCCGAACGGTAGCGCGACGGCCGTGATGGCGGAGAAGGTACTGAAGACGCGCCCGCGCAGTGCTTGCGGGATGCGCTCGTGCCGGATTGTCACCATAAGCGGATTGGTCGGCCCGGCAAAGATGCTGCCGATCGCAAGTATAACCGCAATGAATGGCAAGGAAGTGGTGAAGACGAGGGTAATCCATGGCAGCGGCCTAACGATAAACGCGGTGATCCAGAGCGCCCGTCGAGGCAAGCGGTGGCCGATCGCGCCGTAGAGCGCCGCGCCGATCACCTGCCCCGCACCCGTCGCCGCGACGATGATGCCGAGTTTCGCGGCGCTGCCGTAGGTCTGCTTTGCGAAGACGGGCAGGATCACGCCGAACAATGGGCTGCCGAACATATTGCCGACCGCGACGCTCACCGCGAGCGCAAAGAGGAGATGGTCGCCACGCAGGAAGCGCAGCCCTGCGATGAGTTCGTCGCGGTATTTCCCCCGCGCCGCATCCTTCATCCCGGACGCGACGCGCGAAATGAGCGCGCCAACGACGACCGCCGACGCCGCGAACGAGGCCGCATCCAGCCAGAGGACATTACTCGTGCCGATGATGGCGATCAGTAGGCCGGCGATGGGCGGGCCGAGCAGCATCGCGAGGTACTGGACGCCCTCAAAGGACGCGTTGACCCCTTCGAGCCGCCAGCGAGCGAGTGTCGCCAGTTCCGGCAGCATCGCGCGGCGGGCGGTCAGGCCGGGGATGGCGAGCAGGTTGCCGACAAAGACGAGCGTCAGCAATTGCCAGAAGGCGAGGCCGATGGTGTGGTAAAGGAGCGGCACGGCGGCAATACCGAGGCCGCTCACTACGTCCGCGATCACGCTCGACCGCTTGTAGCCGAGCCGATCCACCAATGTCCCGCCGAAAACCCCCACGATAAAGGCCGGGAGCGCGACGAAACCGCCAGTGATCCCCGTCTTCGCCGCGCTCCCCGTTGTCTGGAGGACGAACCACGGCAGCGCGATCAGGGTCAGCATGCTGCCGAGCAACGAAATCGCGTTCGCAATCAAGAGCGCCGTGATCGGCGTGCGATTCGCTGCGACGTGTGTCATTGTCGCGTGTGTCGCTGTTTGCATAAATACTGCTCCATCTTCCGTGCCGAAAACTTTGTCGGCACGCATGGAGATTAAGCGATCAGCGGGTCTTTGTCAATATTATTGAGAAGAATATCGAGAAAATCAATTTATCTATGAGGAGGTGCAATCAGCCATCATAGATTGTGTAATCCAATCCAGGCATTCGCGGCGATCAGCGCGCACACGAAGAGAAAGAAGAGCACGCCGAAGGCGAGCGAATGGAGGAGTAGCCCGACGAGCGCCGAGACGGCGATGATAAGTGCGAGAAGCGCCACGCAGACAACCGTGAGCCGGACAAATAGCCGCCCCCGTCGCTTCTCGCGCTTCATGCTGGCGATGGCATTGCGCACGGCAAGTGCCGCCGGAGAGGGCGCATCCACCGGCGTCGGCGCGGGCGGGGCGGTGGTGGCGGCATTGGTCGCCCGTTCGAGGAGGGTCTGCACGTCTCCGTATGACGGATCGAGGGCGGCGAGGCGCTGAAGCGGCGGAATCGCCTCCCACGGTCGGCCCGCGTCGAGCGCGCCCTTGCCCGCGCGATACCACGCGGCGACGAGTTGCGTGCGCGTCGTGCCGCAGGCATTGCAGAATTTGTCTGCCACGCGCATCGCCGCGCCGCAGTTCGGGCATGGCTTGGTCAGCGTCGTGCCGCACTGGGTGCAGAAGCGGTTGCCGCGCTCATTGTCGTGTCCGCATTCCGGGCAGACCCAGCCGAGCACGAGGAGCGTGCCCTGGCGCGGCAGCATCCGCGAGCGCGTCTGGCAATGCGCACAGACGAATTCGTGCGGATGCTCCGGGTCCCGCGTGAGGTCAGCACTCCCGCAGTGCGGGCAGATCAGCGGGGTTGCATGCAGCGCGGGCGCGACAGTACGATCTTCCATCGGTGCAGTATACGCGATATGGGATGGCATGCTTCGTTCACATTCCCATCATCCTTTCGTGTGAGCATCATTTATGCTATGACGTTGGACGATGACGATCCGTGATGCAAAGAACAAGGAGTGACGATTATGAAGCAACGCCTGTCACGACGACTATTTCTCAGTGGGATCGCGGCGAGCGCGGCGGCGGCTCTCCTCGCGGCGTGTGGTGGGTCGAAGGCGACCGAGACGCCAAAGCCCGCAGGTAGCCCGACGAGCGGGGCGTCCACACCGGCGAGTGCCGCGAGTACGAATGGCACCGCCGTGCCGATTAGCAGCCCGACCGCGCCGCCGAGCGCGCCCACGGCGACCGCCGCCGTCACCGTTGCGCCGGGCGTCACGACGACGAGCGGCGCCTCGACACCCGCAGTTGCGGCGAGTACGAATGGGACGGCCGCGCCGGTCGGCTCGGTGGCCGCGTCGAGCATTGTCGGCAAAGTGACGCTCTATACCTCGGCAGTGCAGACGGACGCGGACGGTCTCAAGGCGGCCTTCAACAAGAAGTATCCGAATGTCGCCGTCACGATCTACCGCGACGGAACCGAGAAAGTGATCGCCAAATTGCGCGCCGAGCAGGATGCGAAGAGTGTTGTCGCGGATGTCCTGCTGATCGCGGATGCGCCGACGATGGAGAATCTCAAGGCGGACAAATTCCTCCAACCGTATCAATCGCCCTTCGCACGCGCGTTCGACAAGCAGTTTGTGGACCCGGAGGGATACTACACGGGCACCAAGATCATCAACAGTGGCATCGCAATCAATACGACCGCGAACCTGCCGAAGCCCGCGATGTGGACAGACCTGGTGAAGTCTGCGTACAAAGGCAAAGTTGTCTCGCCCAGCCCGCAGTATTCCGGTGCGGCGGCGCTCAACTACGCCGTCTTCCTCAACGCTGCGGCGTACGGCGCGAACTTCGTCACGGGCTTGCAGAAGAATGGCATGACCGTCGTGCAAGCGAACGGCGACGCGCTGAACAAGATCATCTCCGGCGAATCGCCCATCGGTATCGTCACGGACAACGGCGTGCGGGCGGCAAAGGCGAAAGGCTCGCCGATTGAGATGATCTACCCGGCCGATGGCGCGATTCCGGTCACGGAGCCAATCGCGGTCGTCGCCGGGACGAAGAACCTCGACGCCGCGAAAGCATTTGTGGACTTTGTCCTGTCGCCGGATGGGCAGGCGCTGATCGTCACGCAGAACTACATCCCGCTCCTGCCGGGCGTCGCGCCACCTGCCGGTGTGCCGGCCAATCTCAAGGAGTTCCCGGTGGACGCGGCGGCGGTTGCGAAGCAATTGCCGGACGCGAAAAAGCAGTTCACCACCATTTTCGGGGCATAGCATGCGTCCACCGGAGATTGTGCCGGGCCTCGTCGGCGTTGCCGCAGGCGAGACCGGGCGACCGCGCGATGATGGCTGGCGGGCGCGGGGGCGCGGCCTCGTGCGCCCGGAATCCGCGCTCTATGCGCTGCTCGTCGCGGTAATCGCCTTTGTCGTGCTGTATCCGGCGTACTGGCTCGTCTGGCGCTCGTTCCACGTCGGTGCGACGGCGGCCGTCACGCTCGCGCCCTATCGCGATCTGATCACCAATGCGCTGACGCGCGTCGCCTTCGCCCACTCGCTTGTCGTCGGCGTCTGTGCGACAGTCGCCGCCGCAATACTGGGCGTCGCGCTCGCGTGGCTGGTGACGCGAACGAACCTCCCGGCGGCGGCCATGTTCCGGCTCGTCTTCGCGCTGCCATTCTATGTGCCGTCGTTCATCGGCGCGATTGCCTGGCTGCAAATTATCGGGCCGGTCGGCTACTTCAATCAGGCATACAAACACCTCGCAGGGACGAGCGATCCGCTGATCCGGCCATATGGCGCGGGTGGCATGATTTTTCTGCTCGTGCTGCACCATTATCCGCTCGTCTATCTGCCGGTCGTCGCGGCGCTCGACCGTTTTCAGCCGGTGCTGGAAGACGCGGCGCGGGTGGCGGGCGCATCGTCCCGCCGTGTCTTCCGCGATGTCAGCCTGCCGCTGCTTGCGCCCGCCGTGCTCGCGGGGACGTTCCTCGTCTTCGTCACCTGCCTCGCGGACTTCGGCATCGCGGCGGTGATCGGCATTCCGGGACGGTACTTCGTTCTGACGACGCGCATTTATCAGGTGGCGCTCGATTACGACACGCGCAACAACCTCGCTTTCGCCGCTGCGATGTCACTGCTGCTCGTCGCCGTGGCGGGCGGCGCGCTGTTTGTGCAGCGGCAGTTCCTGGCGCGGCGGCACTACACGATCACGGGCGCGCAGGGCCGGGCGGTGGATCGCCTGTCGCTCGGTCGGTGGCGCTGGCCCGTGACGGCGCTCGCCACCCTGTTCGCGGTCGGCGTGCTCATCGCGCCGCTCGTCGCCGTCGCCCTTTCCGCGCTGACGCGGGTCGCGGGGTACGCGCCGACGCCGGGGAACCTGACGCTGCACAACTTCCACATTGCCTTTGTGGAGACCGCCGCCACGCAGCGCGCGCTCCGTAATAGTCTCTTGCTCGCCGCCCTGAGCGCGACGATCATCATGATCCTCGGCGCCGCACTGGCCGCTTTTCGCATGCGCGGTCGCGTCCGGGGCAGCGGTGTGCTGGAAACGTTGGCGACCTTACCGTATGCCGTGCCGGGCACCGTCCTGGCGCTCGCTTTTATCCTCGCCTTCGCCCGGCCGGTCTTCGGGCTGCGGCTCTACAATACGCTCTGGATTATCCTCGTGGCCTACCTCGCCCGTTTCCTCACCTTCGGCATCAACACGGCGAACGCGGCGCTCGCCGGGGTATCGGAGACGCTGCCCGCCGCCGCGCGCGTCAGTGGCGCATCGTGGTGGCAGGCGCAGCGCGATACCGTCGTGCCACTGATCCGGCCCGCGCTGCTCGGCGGCTGGCTCTTCGTCTTTGTGCCCTGCCTCGCGGAACTGACGGTCTCCGCGCTGCTCTACTCGGCGGGGAATGAGACGGTCGGCGTCGCGGTCTTCAATCTGTTGGAGAGCGGCATCGTCTCGCCCGCCGCCGCCCTCGCGCTCGTCTTGATGCTCGTCGCCCTCGGCGGCTCACTGCTCGCGCAAGTACTGACACGACGGAGAACCTAACCCCCCTCCCCTTCCCGCGAGGAAGGGGAGGGGATTCTCCAAAACATCGAGGCATATGAGGAACATCCCGATATCGCGATGAGTCACCCCTTCCCACGCCGAGGAACGGAAGGGGCCGGGGGTTAGGTTCTTTCGATAACGTATCACCAATAGCGTATGATAATAGAGGCTTGGATATCTGAACGCATGTGGGAAGCGGAAAATGGCGCAGGTTGTCCACAACGTAAGCCCGGCGGCGGTGCGTGAGCGGATTCACGCCACGCCGGAAGAGATTGCGGCGTTCTGCCGGGCGCATCACATCCGCTGGCTTGCCCTCTTCGGCTCGGTATTACGCGACGATTTCCGCGACGACAGCGACATTGATGTACTCGTCGAGTTTGACCCGGAATATCCTGTGACATTTTTCGATCTATACGATATGGAGGAAGAATTATCACGTCTCTTTGGAGGACGAAAGATAGACCTTGTGACATCTGCATCATTGCACAGGCTTATTCGAGAGCGTGTTCTCCCACTTGTCGAGGTGCAGTATGCAGAAAGATGAGCGGATATATCTCGCCCATATGCTCGATGCCGCCCTGAATTTAGGTCGAGCCATCGCACATGGCTGAAGTAACGCTGACCGGGGTGACGAAGC
>JALYUS010000075.1 GCA_030853625.1 Chloroflexota bacterium | reverse complement strand
GGTGTCGATCGTCAGGGGAAGGTGGCCGCGCCGGGCGATCGCGTCGCGGAGGAAGGCCGCCTCCGTCCCCTTCGTGTCCAGCGCCGCGATGATCGCAATCGTCTTCGCCATAGCGTCCTCTCCTCATGCCGCCGAGTGAGAGGGAATGCCCCTCACCATCGCGGTGGATATTATTCCTGCCCTTCCTCGCACATCACCACCTGGCGATCCGGAGTGGGATAGGCGACGACCATCCGTGCCACAGACTGGCCCCCATTGAATGCGTCGTGAGGAACACCCTCGGGGATGTGGATGGACATGCCCGGTGTCAAGTGGAAGACCGCGTCACTGAGACTATGGTCGAGTTCGCCTTCGATGAGGAAAAGTACCTCGTCGCTGTTCGGGTGGTAATGTTTGGGGTTCTTCTCTCCGGCATTGATCTCGACATAGCCGAAGGTTTGCTGCGCGTCTGCGAACAAGGTGCCGCTGCACAGCCATTGCATGAATCCCCATTCCATCCCGCGCTCGGGCCGCTTTTCTACTGACAGCGTCCGCTGCTCCGCATGCGACTCGATATTCCCGACGCTCATGTTCCCCTCCTTGTGCGGATGCACCCATCCGCATGACCCGACTATGCGACCGATTCCTGCACCCCGCGCCGCTCCGACGCGGCGATCTGCTCGACGACCGAGCGGCGCACATCCTCGATATGTTCCTCCATGAGAAGCGCCGCACCGGTCGCGTCGCGTGCGCGGAGCGCGGCGAGGATGCGCGGGCGCTCCGCGGCGGTCCGGGCGACGACGCCAGGATCGTGATTGGCGACCGCGCGCACGACCTGGATCTGGAGGTCGAGCCGATCCAGGCTTTCCCCCAGTGTCTCGTTCTCGCTAAAGGCGGCAATCGCGCGGTGGAAGCGCCGATCCGCCGCGCCGTACGCCGCCATGTCGCCCGCTTCCCGTGCCCGCTGAACGTCCCCGAGGATCGCATCAACCTCATCGATCTGCGCATCGGTAATTCGCGAGACGGCGAGTCGCACGGCGAGCGACTCGAGCGACTTCCGGACTTCGTACAGGTCATTCACCTGCTTCGCGTTGAATGCGCGCACGAAATTACCTTGATACGGGCGATACTCGACTAGACCTTCCGTCGTCAGTTTGCCGATCGCCTCACGAATAGGCGTGCGACTGACACCCAATTCCATCGCGAGCGACTGCTCATCGAGCCGCGCGCCGGCGGCGAAGGCACCCTCGATGATGAGAGCGCGGATGCGCCAGTAGACGCGCTCATAGAGGGTTGCATGTTCGAGTTTGTTCATGGGTCTATCCTCGCCGAAAATCGTCCAGATTGCCGCAGCATTGAGGCGATGGTACCCAGCCTGCCGTCGAAATCACGAACAATATACAATCCACACTGTTAATCGTCAACGATTGTACGCTTGACAAGGTATACTGTAGATTGTATAACCGCACTAGTCAGAGGCACTAGCGCAGTTCGTGAATCCAAATTCGCCGCGCCCCCACCTACGGTGACCTTGTCGGATCCGACCATCGGAATCGCCTCGTCAGGACGCCCAGGGACGCCGATCGGGCACGAGAGGGCGGTAAATCGGGCAGTCACATTGGGTTGCCCGTAGTCGAACAGGAGGGATCGCATGACATCACTGAGCACCCGGATGACCCGTCGCCGCATCCTCGGATATGGCGCGGCCGCCACGGCGGCGAGCATTCTCGCCGCGTGCGGCGGGGGAGCGACCTCTACGGCGACGACCGCGCCCGCCGCTGGTAACGCAACCGCTGCTCCCAAGCCGACGGTCGCCTCCGCCGCGACGACCGCGAACGCGACCACCGCCCCGGCAGCCACCACCGCGTCGAGCACGACCGGAGCCGCGTCCGTATCGCCCAAGCCGGTGACGATCGCGACGCAGGGCAATTTGAAGTTCATGCGCGGCGCCGGCAATGACCCCTTCTGGGAGAAGATCGCCACGGGGTTCAAGGCGAAGACGGGCGTCACGGTCGAGTCGGTCATCAACACGGGCACGGTCGAGGACGGCACCGTGCCGACCGCGCTCAAGTCCGGCTCCGGCCCGGATGTCGTCAACATCAACTCCGGCCCGGCGCGCATCGGCTTCCTCGCCCAGGCCGGTTTGATCAAGCAACTGGATGACGCCTACACGAAGAACAACTGGAATGATCGCCTCGTCCCGTTCGCGATCGATCGCCTCAAGAACCAGGGCAGCATCTTCCAGGGGAAGCTCTGGGAAGTCCCCAACAGCGTCGACGTCATCTACTGGGACTACAACAAGGATACTTATCAGAAGGTCGGCATCAAGCCGCCGGATACCTTCGACGAGATGGTGGCGAATTTCGACAAGTTGAAGGCGGGTGGTGTCACCGCGGTCAATCTCGGCGTGCGTTCGAGCTTCGCGGGCGGATGGCTCTTCGGCAATCTCATGCAGGCGGCCATCGGCAGGGACGCCGTCCAGCAGGTGCTCTTCGGCGCTGGTAAGTGGGACCAACCCGAGATGATCCACGCCGCCCAGATCCTCTCGGACTGGGTGAAGAAGGGATATATTTCGCAGGCCTCGACAACGCTGACGGACGCACAGGTCGTGCCGATCTTCGAGCAGAAACAGGCGGCGAGCTATTGCGTCGGCACCTGGCTGATCGGGACATATGCAACGGACAAGGCGGATATCACGAATGTGGATGCGTTCGTGATGCCGACGATCACCGCAGCGGGATCGAAACTGCCGACGGGTGGCTTCGGCAACAGCTTCGTCATTGCGGCGAATACGAAGAATCTTGAGGCGTCGCAGGCATGGCTCGATTACCTGATCTCCGAGGACTATGTGCAGGCACTGATGGATAACCCGGCAAATGGGACGATCCCCGCCGCGAAGGTGCCTGCGAGCGCGAAGCCGAAGACCGCGCTGTTGCAGAAGGCGGTAGACATCCTCGCCAAGGATGGCACGGGCTACAACCCGAGCGTTCACGTCGTCGCGGCCGTCACGACCGCCTACTACGACGCCTTACAGGGCATCCTCGGCGGCCTGACGACGCCGGAGAAGGCGATGGCGGACGTGCAAGCCGCAAAGGTGAAGGCCGCGTCGTGAGCGTCCCCGCAATCGGTGTCCCGGCCCGACGGGCCATTGCGGGGCGCAGGCGCGCGAACATGGGGTTGCCGATCCTCTTCCTGCTGCCGTCATTCCTCCTCTACGCCCTCTTCGCGCTCGTGCCGATCGCGCAAACGGTGCAGATCAGCTTCCTGAAGTGGGACGGCTTCAGCGCGTCGCGCGCATTCGTCGGCGCGGAGAATTATCAGGAATTGGCGTCGGACACCGTCTTCCGCAGCGCGCTCTGG
>JALYUS010000460.1 GCA_030853625.1 Chloroflexota bacterium | reverse complement strand
CACCGACGCCGTAAGGGAACATCACCCCCCGACCCCCTTTCCATTGCGATGGAGAGGGGGAGCGACCTTCATAAGAGCCGGATGTTCGGGCAACGCCTGGGTATTGCGATGAGTCACCTCTCTCCGTCAAGCGGAGAGAGTGGCCGGGGGTGAGGTCCCCTCCCGCGCGACACATGGTATGATAGTGAGATCAACGTTGCGGGGGTGTATGGACGAAAGGATGGATTGAGGATGGCAGCACCGGCGAACGATCCGCTTTGTTGGTTCAATGGCGGATTCGTCCCTCTCAGTGAGGCGAAAATCAGCGTGATGACCCACGCCTTCAACTACGGCACCGGCTGCTTCGAGGGCATTCGTGGCTACTGGAATGAGGAAGATGGGGAACTCTACCTCTTCCATCTGAAGGCGCATTACGAGCGGCTCTTGCGCTCCTGCCGCACCCTGATGATTGACCTGAAGATGAGCGCAGACGATCTCTGCGACCTCACCATCGAACTGATGCGCCGCAACGACGCGCGCTATGACATCTATGTCCGCCCACTCGCCTATAAGGACTCGATGGAACTCGGCCCACGCGTCAATATTGATGCGGACGCGCTGACTATTTATACCCGCCCGCTCGGCAACTATCTCGATACCGACAAGGGTTTGAAAGCGTGTGTTTCATCGTGGACGCGTATCGAGGACAACGCCGCGCCCGCACGGGCCAAGATTACTGGCATCTACATCAACTCCGCTCTCGCGCGCACCGAGGCCGAACTGAACGGCTTCGATGAGGCGATCATGCTCTCCAGTGATGGGCATGTCTCCGAGGGAAGCGCCGAAAACCTCTTCGTCGTGGACAACGGCGCGCTCGTCACGCCGCCGGGTGCGGGCAACATTCTCGTCGGTATCACACGCGCCTCGATTATCACGCTGGCGCATGACCTCGATATTCCGGTGGTCGAGCGACAGATTGACCGCAGCGAACTCTACGGCGTCTCCGAACTCTTTCTTTGCGGCACCGGCGCGCAGATTTCACCCGTCACCTCTGTGGACCATCGTCCGATCGGCGATGGCGCAGTCGGGCCGATCACGCGGCGGTTGCAGTCGGTCTTCTTCAAGGCTGTGCGGGGCAAATTGCCGGAACATCGCGACTGGTGTACACCCGTGTACGCGGGCGCGCGAACACCGGTGGCCACACACTGATGCCACCTACGGGGCCTGACGACCGGAAGGAAAACGGCGAGCGGATGTCGGCACGCGAGGGTGACAGCGCCCAACCACGCGATGCGGAGCGAAGCGGGCTGCCACCCGGCATCCGCGAGGAATCGCCGCCAGCGATGCCGCAGTATGCCGAAGAAGCCGGGACGGCCGCTGCCGACATGAACCGCCCGCCTCAACCGTGGGAGGGGGATGCTTATCCGCCTGGGTACGGTACACCGGCGCGGCCCGATTCGCCGCAATCGGCGCAACGGTATGATCGCTTCGGCTGGCCGATCCCTGCGGGTGTCGAGGCGAATCAGGGCGATCAACGCCCTATCCCGCCCCCGGCGCAGGATGCGAACCCGCGCGAAGCGTCTTCGTCATGGCGAATACCGCCTGATGTCGGCTCCCCGCCGCGCGGGCCGTATTCCGGTCAGTTCCCGGCCCAGGAACCGGCGCCGAATCAGCCACCGCTACCGCGCGGGCCATATTCGGGGCAGTTCCCAACGCAGCCACCCCGGCAGAGCGGTGCTTTCCCGGTTACGCCGACGCCACCGGAGCGCGTCTCCCGCAGCGGTGCGCTCCCGATTCCTCCGGATAATCGCCGGAGCGGTCCGTTCCCCGTGCCGCCCGCCGATCCGGTGTATCAAAGCGGAGCGTATGCCGTGCCGCCGGAGGCGGGGATGAGTGGATACGCGGTGACGGCGTCCGGTCCGATCCCGCAAAGTCCGTACATCAGCGGGCCGCTGCCACGGGTGGGCGAACAGCCCGGCGCGGTGCGGCGCAGTGGTCCGCTTCCGTATCCGTCGGAAGTGACGAGCACCGGTAGTCGCCGGGTGATCGTCGCGCCGGACGCCGGGGTCGGTTCACTGCTCGCGGACCG
>JALYUS010000459.1 GCA_030853625.1 Chloroflexota bacterium | reverse complement strand
GGGCGTAATGCCGCTTGTCGGTCTCGTACTCGACGTGGGCGATGGCGATCGTGATGCCGCGCGCCCGCTCCTCGGGGGCATTGTCAATCTGATCGAACGCCTTGAAACTGGCCTGCCCCTTGAGGGCAAGCGTCTTGGTGATCGCGGCGGTCAGCGTCGTCTTGCCATGATCCACATGCCCGATCGTCCCCACATTGACATGCGGCTTCGTCCGCTCAAACTTTGCTTTGCCCACTGATGGTGCCTCCTGCGTCTGTTGCGCATTCTGTTACTTGCCGGAGCGCGCCGTCGCGTTGCGCCTCCGTTGGAACACGTCCTGTATATGCGGATGCGCCGCACGACAAACAAAATGCTGCCACCGACGGCAGCACAGGGCATTGTACATGCTTTCGGGTGGCTGCGCAAGGCTATTTTGGGCGCTGTTCCGACGACGCATTGAGCAGGGAGAGTACATCGGCGGGCGTATCGGCGATGGCGTCCGCGAGCGGTTCGAGCGTCGCGCGGTCGTATGGCCCCCACGCGGCGCCAATGCCGGTCATCCCGGCGGCGCGGGCGGCGACCATATCGTGCGTGCTGTCGCCAATATACCAGCACGCGGCGGGCGGCAGATCGAGGATCGCAGCGGCATGGAGGAGCGGATCGGGGTGCGGCTTATGCCGCGCGGTGTCGTCTTCCACAACAACGACGGCCATCTCGCGGTCGAGCAGGAACCGCGCGAAGGAGGGCGCGGCGGAGAGGCGCGCTTTCGAGGTGACAATTCCCATTGGGATACCGCGTGCGTGGATCGCCGCCAGCATCTCGATAATGCCGGGGTAGACGGTCACGAATGCATCGTGATTGGCGAACATGAACGTGCGGTAGGTCGCGAGTAGCGTCGCACTATTGCCCGGTGCAATCCGCTCCAATTCACCTACCAGCGAGCGTCCGATCGTCGGGATGATCTCCTCGCGGGGCAGAGGTGTGCCGCAGTGCGTCTCCGTCGCGTGCTGGAACGACCGGACGATCAGTTCGATGCTGTCAATCAGCGTCCCATCGAGGTCAAAAAGAATGGCCCAGGGAGATGCCCCCACGTACGGAGCCCCCGACCCCTCCGCCCGCCATGCGGGCGCGGGACGCGTGCCATTTTTCGATGCCAATGCGGCGCTCTCGGTAATTTCCACGAGCCAATTGTCCTCGCCCAACCCGAACCCACGGGCGGTATCCTACCACATCGCAGGCCCCCACCCCCGCTCCGCCCGCCGAGCGGGGCGGAGGGGTGGGGGCCATTCACCGCTACGGCAGCGCGGCTTCTTTCCCGGTGATGGTGAGGGGATCGGCGCGGCGGAGGGTCCTGGCATAGAGCAGGAGTGCGGGGGTGAGGATACCGCCACCGACGACGAGTGCGGCACGCACCGACGCGAGGAGGCCGATGGAGCCGACGACCGGGCCGCCCGCGATCTGCCCCATCGCGTCCGCCTGGCTGCTGATCGAGAGTACCGTCGCGCGGACACCAGAATCCACATGCTGGTTAATCCACGCCGTTTGCAATGGGTCATTGATGTTGCGGAACATCCGCACGCCGATTGAGGCGATCACCGCCAGCGCGAGATTCCCGGCCAGCGCGAAGCCGAAGTAGCAGACGACGAGCAGCGCGGTCGAAACGGTCAGCGCGCGGGCGACGGCACGGTGGCTGTTCGTGTCGAGGCGGCGGCGGACGACCTCGAAGACGCCGATATTCGCGAGCCGCCCGACGATGCTGAAGAGGCCGAGCCAGACGACCGGCTTCCACCCTGCGACGGTCGGAAAGGCGAAATTGGTCAGGAAATGGTCGGTGCTCAGGCGGTCGTAGGATTCCGTCGCCGCGCCGCCGAACGCTATGATGCCGAGGATCGTCAGGAGCACATGCGACCGCCGGACGAGCGCGACGCCGCTCTTCAACTGGTCCCCCATCACCTGCCATGTCGTCCGCTTCGCGCGTGGTGTCGGCGTGAAGCCATGTTCCGGCATCACGACGATCAGCATGAGACCCATAACGAGATAGAGGCCACCGCCAATCAGGATCGGCGCTTGAAGCGAGACGTTGCCAATCGCGGTGGCGATGGCGACCGCGCCGATCGAGCCGATCAGTTCAAACTGCGAGGCGCGCAAAAAGAGCGGATTGGCGCGCTCGATACCGATTTCGTCCGTGATCCATGCCTGGGTGGCGCCACTCGTGAAGGCATAGCCGATCCCCCAGATCACCTGCGCGAGCAGGATGACGCCGAAGCGCGGCACGACCCCTTGCAGTGCGAGGCCCACGCCGAGCAGGAACACGCCGAAAATGATTGAGAGGCGGCGGCTGTAAACATCCGCGACGATGCCCGTCGGCACCTCGAAGAGAAAGGCTGTGCCCTCTAATATTGTGCCGACGAGAACGAGTTGCAGCGGGTTCAGATGCGCCACTTGCACCTGATAGATCAGGTTTACCGTGAAAACGAGCGCGGAGAAGAACGATCCCCCACCGATCAGCAGCAGATAGACAGGCACCGCCCCGAGTTTCTTGGTCGCGAACAATCAGGGTCTCCTTTGAGCAACGAGATCGAATAATCCCTCGCTACTCGTTCCTTCACGCTATCCACTCCGCTTCAACTTGCCCGTCCGCTTGGCGTACCGCTCGACGATGCCGAAGACCCACATGCCGATGGGGATGGAGAGCAGACCGATCAGCAGGAGCGGGAGGAGCGTCCCGCCGAGATGCGTCACGCCCGCTCCGTCCAGAATCGCCGCACGCATGCCACGCAGCACATACGTCGCGGGGGAGATCGTCGCTAGCGGCTGCATCCAGCCCGGCAGGACACTGACCGGATAGTAGACACCGGAGACGAGCAGCAGGATGCCGCTGATCACGAAGGTCATCTCCGCGCCGCGTTCCGGGAAGAGCAGGGGGAGGACCGCCGCAACCATCCCGACGCCGACGAACGAGAGCGAGCCGACGAGCAGCACGATTGCCGCCGCCGTGGCGTTCACATGCGACAGGTCTACACGGAAGAACGATGAGAGGATGACGAGCAAAATACCCGTGCGGACGACGCCGTAGACGATGCTGAAAAGTGCGGTGCCGAGCAGATGCGTCAGACGGGAGACGGGGGCCATCATCGTGTACTCGATCGTCCCCTCCCACCGCTCCCAGGCGATCATCTCCGAGATGCTGTCAAAAACGGCGCGCAGGTAACTCCAGACAAGTGTGCCGATGCCGAGATACAGGATGAGCCGCTGGGTTGCCTCCGGGCTATTGACGGTCTGCTGCGCCTTGCCGATATACATGATTGAGAGCGAGTTCGCCACCGTAAAGACGAAGAAGGCGATCTCCCACCCCCAATACCGGCGGACGAGATGAATGTTCCGCGCCACAAATGCGTGCGCCCCCCGCCCCTCACGCACGAAGATGCTCGTCGGCGGCGCAGGCACGGGCGGTAATGATCGTGTGTCAAGCGTGGATGCCATGATGCTCCTCTCGTAAATCCGAAGGTCGAAACCAAATCA
The DNA here is from genome assembly GCA_030853625.1 of Chloroflexota bacterium. Lineage (GTDB taxonomy): Bacteria > Chloroflexota > Chloroflexia > Thermomicrobiales > JALYUS01 > JALYUS01. The sequence goes on along the minus strand of JALYUS010000459.1, from coordinate 208 downwards.
ACGCAAAGAGCGTAAAGAGGCAAAGAACGCAAAGAGGGAAAAGGGTGAATTTTTTTGTTTCGCCCTTTCTTTCATCTCTTCTTTGCGTCCTTTGCGCCTTAGCGGTTCAATTGGTTTCCTCACTGCGGGCGCTTTTCGGTATCGTCCGCGAGCGATGTGCCGGTGAGGTCCATGAAGACGTCTTCCATCGTCGGGTGATCGTGCCCTT
>JALYUS010000648.1 GCA_030853625.1 Chloroflexota bacterium | reverse complement strand
CGGCACGGTGATCCGCAACATGATCGTTACGGGCTTCGGTACGGGGCTGACCTTCCCGGTCTTCACGATTGCCGTGCAGAATGCCTTCCCGGTCACGCTCCTCGGCGTCGTGACGAGCGCAACGCAGTTCTTCCGTCAGATTGGCGGCACGCTCGGCACGGCGGTGATGGGATCGCTCCTCACCAGCCACTTCATCAATAGTTTCCAAGCCAACCTCCCGGCGGATGTCCATGCGGCTGTGCCGTCGCCGGTTCTGTCGCAACTGGAAAACCCGCAAGTGCTGGTGAGCGCGCAGGCGCAGACCCAACTGAAAGGCATCTTCGCGGCGCTCGGCCCAGGAGGTCAGACATTCTATGGGACATTCGTCGGTGTCGTGCGGCAGGCGCTCGCGGACGGCACGCACGTCGTCTTCACGATCAGCATGATCGGCGCGATCATCGCCTTCGCCTGCACCTGGTTCTTGCAGGAAATCCCTCTCCGCAAGAGCAATCGCATCGAGGCGACTGAGGAGACAGCGACGATGCCTTCCGTCGGGCAGGTGACAAAACGAATGTCCCCACCGGTCAGCGAACGCGAACGGGAGTCACGATCAGCGGACAGGGCGATTGAACCTTTCTCCCAGTGGTGGCGGGCTTATGAACCTTAACGACTGAATCGGGTAATTGTCTGGTGATGGCAGGCTTCTAAGTAGGTGCTGCAAAGTTCGCGCAACCCGGAAAATCCGGTGGGTAAGGGAAATTGGGCAAGGACGGTGCCTGCCCAGATGCGCGAATTTACCTGCACCTACTTAGCCTGTGGATCATGCAGGCTGGAAGCCTGCCACCACCATTACCCAATTGAGTTTTTATTGTTCATTAGCCTGCAATCCCGACGGCAGGCTGAAGCCTGCTCCACCAATACTCGCCGAAGATGGCACCTTCATCGTGACAGACCACTACTACTAAACGAAATGCCCCAACCGCGTTCTTATGCTACTTGTGCCGCTCGAACCAATCAATGATCCGCTGGAGGCGATCCACGCGGTGAAGTGGGCCGCCGTCGCGGCTCATGCCGTGCGGCTCCTTCGGATAGCGGACGAGTTCGGTTTCGACGCCGAGTTTGTGCAGCGCGTTGTAGACCTGCTCCGCCTGATCCATCGGGCAGCGATGATCTTCTTCTTCGTGCTCGATGAAGAGCGGCGTATGGCAATGCGCGATGTGCGTGATCGGCGAATTACGCGCGTAGACCTCCGGCTCGTCCCACGGCATGCCGCCAAAGTAGTCGCCGAGCCATAATGTGCCGGTATCGTCCACGAGCGCCAGTGTCGTGAGGTTGGAGACGCACCGCTGCGTCGCGGCGGCGCGGAAGCGATCGGTATGCGTGACAAGCCAGTCCGTCATGTAACCGCCGTACGAGCCGCCCGTCACGTAGAGGCGGTCGGTGTCTATGTAGCCCTGAGCGATGACGTGATCCACGGCGGCCATCACATCCATCGTCGGCTTCGTGCCCCAATCCTGATAAATGCTCGTGCAGAACGCTTCGCCGTATCCCTGCGACCCGCGCGGGTTGCAGTAGACGACGACATACCCCTGCGCCGCAAAGTACTGGAATTCGTGGAACCAGCCGACGCCGTATGTCCCGGCCGGGCCGCCGTGGATTTCGAGGAGGAGCGGGTATTTCGTGTTTGGATCGAAGCCGGGCGGCTTGACGATCCAGCCCTGAATCTGCTCGCCCGTCCCGTCCCCGGCAGGCAGCCAGAATTCTTCGCGCCCGCTCGGCTCGCGCTCGGCAAGGATTGCCGCGTTCAACTGTGTGCGCTGCGTGACGCCCCCGCCGCGTAGCGACAGCGTGGAGATTTCGCCCGGATTCGTCGGCGTTGACGCGCCATAGACGAGGGTCGCGCCATCGCGCGAAATATCCCAGCCCGCGATGGCGTGCGCGCCTTCCGTCACCTGCACCACGTCGCCGCCGCTGGCGGGAACGCGCCAGACCTGCGCCGTGCCATCCATCGCGGCGAGGAAGTAAAGATCATCGCCGACCCACACGGGTTGGCGACGCTCGTTCGCGCCCGTGTCAGACATCACGCCGGAGCCGATGGAGCGATCAAAATCGGTGGCCTGCCGAAGCGTGCCGCCGGTGGCCGTCACCGTCCAGAGGCGGTCATTCGCGCCGCCCTTCGCCGGATAGGTGTGGCCGACGACGGCGAGCGACTGTCCGTCCGGCGACCATGCCGGGCTGCCGTACGCGCCGTTGTGTGGCGTGACCTGTGTCAACGCGCCCGATGACACGTCAACCGTCCAGACATCGGAGCGACGGTCATGGTCTTCGTTTTCGCCGCGGTTGGAGGCGAAGGCGATTTTCGTGCTATCCGGCGACCAGGCAATCTGACCGACGCCCATCGTGCCGCTCGTCACCTGCCGGGCTTTGCCGCCCTCAGACGGCAGCACCACGAACAACTGCTTGCGTGTGTGGTCGAAGAACCCCTCGCCATCGAACTTGTACTTCGCGCGGGTGATGATCCTCGGCTTATCGGTGTCGTCCTTGTACTCGACGGTATGGACAGGCTCCGGGAGCGAAGGGACCTTACCGAGAAAGGCGATCCAAGCGCCATCCGGCGACCAGAGCGGTTCGGACGCCGCGTGGTCGTCGTCGGTGGTCAGTCGCTGCGCTTCGCCGCCGTTCGCGACATCGAGGACGAAGACCTGCCCCTTCTTGCCGCGATCGGAGACAAAGGCGATCCGCGTGCCATCGGGCGACCATGCGGGGTTCGTGTCCTTCTTTTCTCCGCTCGTCACCTGACGGGCGTCGCCGTCAGCGGTCGGAACGATCCAGATGCTCGCGCGGTTGCGATTCGCCTCGCCGTCGGGCTGGGTCACGGTGCAGGCGATCCGCGATCCGTCTGGCGAGAGCGTGACGTCATCAACGAAGCGCACGCGAAAGAGATCCGTCGCGGTGATTCCGCGCGTGCGTGCCGGTGCAACAGAAGACATGCGATCATCCTTTCCGTTGGCGTATGATGCGCCAACATCGTCATCACCCCATGCGCGGTACTATACCAAAGTATGCCGATGCGATTTCGTGAGGTGTAGGAGTGGAACCGATGCCTGTCGTCTCGCCTGTACCTGCCGCTGCTGCTCCGTGGTGGGGCGCGCGCGGATACGTGCGATTAATCCACCCTTTTCCGGTGGCGATGAACGCCGTCGCCGCCGTCGCCTTCGCGCTACTTGCCGCGCATGGACGGCCGGGAGCGCGCGCACTCCTCCTGATCGCCGCAGCTATTGTCGGCTCGCAGGCAACGGTCGGCGTCGTTAATGATCTGCGTGATCGCGACCTCGACGCGGTCGCGAAGCCGGAAAAACCCCTGATCTCCGGGCGCGCGACCGTCCGTGGCGCGGCGTGCGTCAGTGTCGTCGCGCTCATCGTGGCGCTCATTGCGGGCGCGGCGCTGGGGCGATTGTCGTTGCTCTTTGTGCTCGCGATGACGGCGGCCGGACTGGTCTATGACCTCTGGCTAAAGCGAACGGCGCTCTCATTCCTGCCCTACATCTTTGGGCTGCCGATCCTGCCGATCTGGGCGTGGATCTGCGTGCGGGACGCGCCATCGCGCCTCTGGCTCACCTATCCAATCGGCGTGCTCGTCGGCTTTGGACTGCACCTTGCCAATGCCTTGCCGGACGCCGAACGGGACGCTGCGGGTGGTATCCGAGGCATCGTCCAGGTCGTCGGGAGACGGGCCGCGCTGCTCCTCTGCTTGGGGTCATTCGCGCTCACCATTTTCATCGTGGCAGCGCTGACGGCGGCGCGACGCGACGCGGCGGTGATTATCATGCTGGGCGGCGCGGTAGCGCTCCTGCTTGGGGCGGCAGCGTCTGCTATGATGTCCCCGACAATGCGGACGCTGCAACGGAACTGGGGATTGCTGATTGGGTGCGCGATCGGCATCGCGGCGGCCTGGCTGCGCGCACTCTCTTAGGGGGCACATGACGCACGTCACCGTCACGCAACGTTGGCAGGTGTGGAATGGACTGCGGTATCGTGTCTGGGAGCGCCCCGTGCCGGGGAGCGCCGTACCGCCGCTCGTTCTCATTCACGGCTATGCGGCCTGTGTCGAGCAGTGGGGCCGCTTCATCCGGGACATTGGGCCGGATGTGCCGGTCTACGCGCTCGATCTCGTCGGGTTCGGCGAGGCGAGTAAACCGCGCGACGTGGTGTACGGTCGCGCGTTCTACCTCGCGCAATTGGAGCACTTTCGGTACGCCTACGGACTGAGGCGCGTCGTCGCCGTCGGCCATTCCCTCGGCGGGATGCTGGCGATTGAATGGGCGGTCGAGCGACCGGATGCCATCGCGTCGGTGATCGCGCTCGCGCCGGGCGGCCTCCTCTCCGGCGACGAATTCAGCCCCCGTCAGCAGGCGATGATGGAGACACTGGCGACACCGGCGATGATCCGCCTGCTCTTCGGCGTCGTGGCGCATCTGCCCTACCGCATCCTCTCCGCGTCCGCGTACGCGGATCGGGCCGCGATGGAGCCATACACGCAGGCGGCGCTCAAACGTGCCTTGCGTTCGCCGGGCGCGGTCTGGTCCTATTCCGCGATCATTCGCGATCAGGCGGCCTTCCAGATCGCCGCCGACCGTGCGGCCGTTCGCTGCCCCTTGCATATCGTCTGGGGCACGCGCGATGCGCAGGTCTCCCGCGCGGAGATCGCGACGCTCGCACGCCGCTTTCCGCAGGCGACACTGACTGATCTCGATGGCGGTGGGCACTGCGTTCATGAAGAGCGCTCCCGCGAAGTCGCCGCCGAGGTGCGCGCGCTGCTTGTCACGGATGGCCTCCTCGACCCCGTCCCGGCGCCGCTGATAGCGGCCGATTGAAGTGAAATGAGGTACCGATGGACGTTACACTGCTTGGCACCGGGTCGCCGATGGCGCCGGAGCGGAATGCGACCGGCTTGCTCGTGACCGCGCCGGGGTGCGAACCGCTGCTGATTGATACGTGCGGCGGTTTTGAACTGCCCCGCCAGCTCGCGAAAGTCGGGCAGTCGATCAACACACTGCACAATGTCATTGTCACGCATCGGCATATGGATCATGCGGGCGGCATGCCCGCGCTCTTTATTGCCTCGATCCCGCTCCGCATCTACGCCCTGGCGGACACGCACGCCGGCATCCGCGCACTGATGAACGCCTGCTTTCCGGAATGGCCGATCCACGCCGATGTCGAACGGATACCGATTGAGCCGGGAACACCCTATCGCATTGGCGGCTTCGCGGTCGAATTCTTCCCCACCGAACATCGCGTACCCACAGTCGCGGTGCGCGTGCAGCAGGGCGGGCGAACGCTCGGTTTCAGCGCGGATGGTATCCCGAACGATGGGATGATCGCCTGCGCCCGCGATGCCGACCTCTTTATCTGCGACGCACTCTGCGCAGAGCGCGATGGCGCGGCGCACGCGACCCGCGCGCGGTCACTCATGCATCCGGTCGCCCGCGAGGCCGCCACGATGGCCGTCGCCGCCAACGCGCGGTCGCTCGCCCTCACCCACCTCGCCCGCTACGCGAATGCCGACAATCTGCTCGCGGAAGCGCGCGAAGTCTTCAGTGGCCCGGTCGTCGTCCCCGATGACGGTACACGCCTCTCGGTGTAGCGACGATCGTATTGGTGGCGGCGGCCTTCAGCCTGCCGAACCTCGCTGCGGCAATCTGAAGCCCGCTGCCACCAGATGCAGGCGTGGATGCCTGCTCGCGCCAGAGATAGCCATGACATACCCGGCGCCTGTTTGCACATGCGGTGGCAAACGCCGATTCGCGCAGCGGGGACGACGGTGCGCGTTCTCGCGCCGATGGTCACCTGCCCGCAGTTACGGCTTTGAGCGTGTCGAGCGACTCGCGGATGAGCTGCGATAACTCTCCGGGGTTGGCTTCTTCGATCCAGCGTGCGAACGCGATCCTGAAGACCGCGATCCCCGCCTCGGCAGCCAGACTCGCCGACGGTTCGGTGACGCCGCGCTGGCGCAACGCTTCAGCCATCGCCGCTGCGAGTGCCGCGAGCTTTTTCAGCTCGCGCTCCTGGAGCTCGGCGTTCGCGGCGATGACGGCCTGGCGCTGGCGGGCGCCGTCGCGGCGCTCCTCGAGGAGGGTTCCCGCAGTCTCGAGCGCTGCGGCGACCGCGTCGATCGGCGCCGCAGCATCCGGTGCGCTGGCGACGGCGCGCACGACGAGTTCCTGCAAGGCGCCCGCCCCCCAGAAGAGCACCTCGCGCTTGTCGGCGAAGTGCCGAAAGAACGTGCGTTCGGTGAGCCCCGCCCGCCGGGCGATCTCCGCCACTGTGGTCTGTTCGAACCCGCGCTCGACGTAGAGTTGCAGTGCCGCCTGCTCCAATCGACCGCGCGCGTTTGGCTTCCATCGACTCATACCCCTATTCTACTTGACAACAGCGGCTGACATCAAGTAGAATGAGCATGTCAGTCACTGACATCACCTGTCTTCACGCAAGGTCTGCAGCGAGGACAGGCGACCATCTGGAGGGTATGCACATGCGCGTCTTTGTCACCGGTGCGTCCGGTTGGATCGGTTCCGCCGTCATTCCAGAGCTCATTGGCGCGGGACACCAAGTCGTTGGGCTCGCGCGCTCGGATGCCTCGGCTGATGCCCTCACCGCCGCCGGGGCAGCGGTGCATCGCGGCACGCTCGACGACCTCGCCGGCCTGCGGAGTGCCGCTGCCGCGTCGGATGGCGTGATCCACCTCGCCTTCAGGCATGACATCGCTTTCTCGGGGGACTTCCAGGGCGCTGCCGATGCGGATCGCCGCGCCATCGAGACAGTCGGCGAGGCGCTTGCGGGCTCCGATCGCCCGTTCGTCATCGCCTCCGGGGTGCTCGGGCTCGCACCGGGGCGTGTGGCAACCGAACGGGACGGGCGTAGTTCCGATGCGGCGGTGGGGTCGCTGGGCGGTGCGGAGGCGCGGCTGGCCAATGCGCAGATGACGCTCTCCCTCGCGTCCCGCGGCGTCCGTTCGTCCGTTGTGCGGCTCGCCCCGACGGTGCATGGCGAAGGCGATCACGGCTTCATAGCGGCCCTGGTCGGCATCGCCCGCGACAAGGGCGTCTCAGGCTACATCGGCGACGGGTCCAACCGCTGGCCCGCCGTGCACCGGCTCGATGCCGCGCACCTCTTCCGCCTGGCGCTGGAGCAGGCCCCTGCGGGATC
>JALYUS010000581.1 GCA_030853625.1 Chloroflexota bacterium | reverse complement strand
GCCATGCCGAGTTTCGTGAAATTCGCTTCGCCCGGCTCTGAGCCGTAGCAGTAGCAGACGACGGACGGATGGTTCGCCAGCAGCGCGATCATCTCCTCCGCCTGCCGCGTCGCGCGACGCACGAGATCGGAGTCATTCGACATCCGCCACTGCATCGGGAAATCCTGATAAATGAGCAGGCCCGCCGCGTCGCATGCCGCATAAAAGGCGGGGCGCTCGACGACGCAGAAGGGACGCACCATATTCATGTTCGCCTCCGTGAGGAGGCGGACATCCCGCGTGTACCGTTCCGGTGTCATCGTGCCGAGCAGTTGATCGGAGAGATAATTCGCGCCCCGCAAGAAGAGACGGCGACCATTGAGGTAGGTCGCCCAGCCCTCACCCCGCCGCTCGACGGTGCGCAACCCGATCCGCTCCGTCACGCTGTCGCTCGGCGTCTCGTCCGTGCCGACCGCGACGGTGAGGGCGTACATATCCGGTCGGCCCTGATCCCACGTCCACCAGAGGCGGGCATCGGGAATTTGCACCCAGAGCGTGTGGACATTCGGGCCGGGCAGGAGGCGAATGCGCCCCTCCTCCTCGATCGTCGCGCCCGTGAAGGTAGCGGGCGCGAGCGTCAGGTGGACGCGCGCATCCACGGCGTCGGGCAGCGTGTTGACGAGCGTGACGCGCAACGCGAGCGCGGCGCGACCCGTCGCGGCGTGCGCGGCGAGATCAGCGTCGGTATGGAGATCGGCGATGTACTGCGGCCCGGAAAGGAGCAGCGTCACATCGTTCCAGATGCCGCCGGGGTTCACAGCGAGATTATTGGCGTCCCAATCCTGCAACGCGCCCTTGATCAGCGTCTTGCGCTCGTGCTCGCGCGCGTGTTTGACGCGGACATCATTCGGGCTTTCGACGCGCACGACGAGGAGGTTGTCGTCCCGGAGCCAGCGGGTGCAATCAAACGTGAAGGGAGCGAAGTATCCCTCGTGCGAGCCGAGATAGAAGCCGTTCAGCCAGACATCGGCATAATAATCCACGCCCGCGAACCGGAGGCGCGCCGCGCCGTCAGCCGGATAATCGGGCCGGGCGAAATGGGTGCGATACCAGGCGACGCCGTTGTACTGCTCGTGACCGAACTGCTGCCAGTTGCCGGGAACGGGGATCGTCTGCCAGTCGCTGTCGTCGTAGGTGGGCAGATGGAACGCGCACTCATCGTTTGCCGACTGAACGAGGTCGGCGGGCGCAAGATCGCCCAGGCGGTCCGGATCGGTCCGAAAGCGCCACGATCCGGCAAGCGAAACCGCGTGGAGATGCTGCATGTTTTGCGTCTTGCCCCCTCCGTGTACGTGCACCCCTCGCGGGCATTGTAGCATTCGGCGTGTGCTACGGCGCGATCAGTTATCTGAGATCCACAAGGGGTTCGGCAAGCACTTCATCGAGCAGTTGCGCGGCATCATCATAGGAAATGCAGACGCCTTCGAGCGCTTGGGAGGCGATCACGGAGCGTGGGAGCGCATTCCGTTCGATCTCGCTGAGTCGCCGCTGTTGATCGTCCACACGTTCAGTCGTTTCTTCGGCAGTTGGCGATGGAGCGCGCGCCGGGCCAATCATTGCCGCATCTCCTTTCTTACCCATTCGCACGCAAGGGAAGATAAGGTTTCCTGACCGATTATACCCGAACGGCGCCGACGGCACGATGTATCTCTGACAGATGTGTGTACACTCGATGCTATGATGTTCCGGGTCACGCGGCTAATGGAATCAGTCCGGAACAGGATGGCGTCTCGCCGATGTTCGTCTATCTCGATGAGTCGGGCGATACCGGCTTCAAATTCAAGCAAAAATCGAGCCGCTACTTCGTCATCACGCTCGTGGTTGTTGAGGATCCATTTTTCATCAACGAGGCTGTTGACAAACTCCGCGACCATCTCGGCTACGACTATGACCCGGAATTCCATTTCTTTTCGACCAAGCCAGAGATTCGCGAGCAGTTTCTCTTCGCGATCCGCGACCTTGATTTCGTTGTGCGTGCCCTTGTCATTGACAAGCAACGGCTGACCTCGCCGCAAATGAGGAAGCGCGAAACCTTTTACAACTCCTTCGTGAGGCTCTTACTCCAACATGATAATGGAACGATTGATGACGCGATTCTCGTCCTCGACGCATCAGTCAAGAGCAAGCGTATTCAAGGCGAAATGGGAACCTATCTCCGGCGGATGCTCAACAGCGGAGGGACCCAGAAAATCAGCAAGATCAGTCATCATAACTCCCGCAATGACAATCTCATTCAAGCAACTGACATGATTTGTGGAGCCATTTACGCCCGCTACAACAAAGAGGATGATCGCTATTACCGAATTATCCGCCGCCGGGTACAAGACCTGTGGGAATTTGAGCCAGGAACATAAAGTGACCCTCCGAGCTATCCTGGTGCTTGTCCAGGCACGCCGCCAGTCGGCAACTGTTCACTCGAAGGGCCACAGATATGTACGTATTCGTGCGTGGTGATTACCACACTTGTAGTATACACCCTTTGAATAAGGAGTACACATTCATATGGCAATCACATCGGCCACGCATACGCCGCCGCTTTGGCCGCCTGATAGTTCGCGTCCAGCGCGGGGGTGAGAAGGAGGAGGGCGGCGATGCGGCGGGCCATCCGTGTCACGTCGCGCGCCTCCTCCGGGGTGAGCGGGCGACCGAGCAGCGGTTGCTCGCGATACGAGAGCCATTTCTTCATCACCTGATAGCCGCCAATCGTGTA
>JALYUS010000572.1 GCA_030853625.1 Chloroflexota bacterium | reverse complement strand
GGCGGACGGCTCGTGCTCGGCATCGGCCTCAGCCATCGCGCCGTGATGGAGGCGGGCTTAGGGTTCGACTGGTCGCACCCAATCCGCCACATGCGCGAGTATCTCGCCTGCCTGACCGGCTTTTTATCCGGCGCGCCAGTAACGTTCGCGGGCGAGGAGTTCCACATCACGAACTTCGGCATCACCGTCGCCGATGCCACGCCGCCGCCCGTCCTCGTTGCCGCGCTCGGCCCGCAGATGCTCCGGCTCGCGGGGCGGCACGCGGATGGGACGGCGCTCTGGATGGGCGGCGCGCATTATCTCGCCAGCGATGCTGTCCCAGCGATTACCGCCGCCGCGCGGGAGGCTGGGCGTGCCGCGCCGCGCGTCGTCGCTGGCCTCCCGGTCTGCGTGACTGACAACGCCGACGCCGTGCGGGCGGAGATGAACGCCGCCTTCGCGCTGTACGGGCAGTTGCCCTCCTATCGCGCGGTATTGGATAAAGGGGGCGCGGCGGGACCTGCCGATGTCGCGCTCGTCGGCGACGAAGCGGCGGTGCTTACCGCCCTCCGCGCGCTGGCGGACGCGGGCGCAACCGATCTCGTCGCCGCTGTCTACACGCCCGCTGGTGAGAACGCCGCTCGCACCTATGACCTGCTGGAGCGATACATCAACAGGGGGTGAAGGAACTTTCTAACCCCCGGCCTCTTCCCTCAAAGGGAAGGGAAGTGAGCCTCATTGAGATCAGGATGTTCTGTGAACGCCTCGATAGTGCGATGCGTCATCCCGTCCCTCGGAGGGAAGCGGGCGCCCTCTGGGCAGTGGGGGGTAGGACGGCGTTAATCCGCCGCAACGGCAACCTCTTTGGGCGTGCGGCGGTTGCGTCCATACACGGTTTCCGGCGCGAAGAGGGCGAAGAGCGTGACAGCGATGGCGAACAAACCTACGGTGACGAAGAGCGCCGTATCCATGCCCGCCCGGTCGCTGATCCAGCCGAGCAGAAAAGGGCCGACGACGTATCCGGCGTCCGCGAGCGTCAGGTAAATCCCCATCGTCACGCCGTTCGCGCCGGGCGGCGCCATGTCGGCGGCATAGGCGGCGGGCGCGGAACCGCCAACGCCACCGCCAAGCCCCCAGAGGAACATCCCAGCGATATAAATGGGATAGTTGAACGCGACCGCCAGACAGGCGAATGCCGCGCCGCAGATCATCGTACCGGGAATGATCCCACCCCGGCGACCCCAGCGATGCATCATGATTGCTGAGAGCGGGATGGTCGCGAAGTTCATCAACGAGGCGATGCTGATCGCGAAGCCCGTCGCGGAGGCGCTGAGGCCGAGGCGATCCCGGCCAATGATCGGCACGAGGTTATAGAGTGCGCCGGTGCGGGCGAAATACTGCACGAACGTCACAAGACCGATCAGCAGAAATCCGCGCTGTCGGAGCAGAATGCGGAGCGTCTGCCGCATGGGCGTCGCCACTTGTTTCGCGGCGGCGGCGCGGGCAATGGCGAGATGGCGCGTTTCCGGCACGCGCAGAAAGCAGACGAGCGCCGCCAGCAGGCTGAGAAAACCGAAGGTGTAGAAGGGCGCGGGCGTCCCGAAGGCGTCCGCCACCACGCCGCCGAGCGACGGCCCGATGCCGACCGCGCAGAGAAAGATCGCCTGGTAGATATTCATCATCCGGGCGCGGGTGTGCGGCGTCGTGATGTCCGCCAGGACGACCTGTGCGCCGGTGAGGACGGTCGCCGCCCCGATGCCGCCGATGAAGCGGAAGAGAATGAGGAGCGGCAAGGTCCCCGCGACGGCGCAAAGCAGGCTACCGACCGTCGTGATAATCTCACCGATAATGATGATCTTCCGGCGGCCGACGCGCTCCGCCAAGCCACCCATCGGCAGATCGAACAGGAGCCGACCGAGGCCGTAGACGCTGATTACCAGCCCCGCCGCTGCCTGCGAGACACCGAAGGAGCGCGCAAAGGTCGGCACAATTGGCACGATGCTGCCGAAGCCGAGTTGATTGATGCCAACGACGAGGCAGAGCCAGCCGAGCGTCCGATACGTTGAGTCCATGGAGCGTATCGCCCTCAATCGTGCCTGCACTGGCCGCCTCGTTTCCTTGATGTCACATGCAACGGTGGCAGTATGCACGATCCCCGATGTACTGTCGCGTTGTGCGACACATGAAATCATGCACGGGTGTCAAACAGGTTGATGGACGTTGGGATCTGTTATCTGCTAGGATCAAAGAATGGATAGAAGCAAGTCGTCGAAAAACCAGACAAACGTGCAGAGGCGCTCTGACGATCCCGTGCAACGTGAAGTGCCTATTGAGTTCATCAGGCCCGACGACGTTTCGATAGATCTTATCAACGCGTGTGTCGTGCAGATTGGCAACTTCGGTGAAATAATCATAACAGTTGGGCAGGCTACCGTTCCGATCCTGATTGCTGCCACCGAAGAAGAGAGACGCAGAGAGTTCTCGAAGATTCGTAGCGTGAAAGCGAAGACCGTAGCGCGCCTTGCCTTTACTCCGGCAAGCCTCCAGTTCTTCCTGAACACGATTCTTGCAGCAATCCCGAAAGATAGCGAGACAATTCTTGGAGGGGATACGACCAATGACGACAAGACACAGGACGCATAGCAGGCTGCAACCGCCACCCTCTACCATGGACAAAGCGGTCACTTCTCCTTTGTGGAAACTCTCACGCAATCCAAGGAAGATCAGCTTGGACAGAGCCTTTAGACCTACGAAGGCGGGCTATTTCTCTCTTGGGTATGCGACCGATCAGCATGCGACAACGCTCACTATCCCCGATTATTTGTCGGCAGAATCGGCGGTGGTAAGACGAGGAGTCACGGAAAGATTGATGGCCCTCGACGAAGCTCAAGAGATTTGGATGAGGGAGAGCGACAACAGGGTGCAGTTTTGGCTGTTTACGCAGCCACTTAGCCACGATAGGGAACTCGAAATCTATCGCATGCTTCAGCCTGCTCGCAATGAATATCCTGACGTGCCTATTGATCTCCATATCGTGCATCCGGGCATGTTTGATCCCGACGACGTATATCCGGCAGTTACCCTTGAGGTTCTGCATGAGGTTTTACCCGTTGATGCTGAACGCCTGACGCAAAGATGACGCACGATGGATTATAGAACCCAGCAGCACATTACTATAGCGAATCGCTTTTTCCTCATCGCAACGGAGTTAGGCGGCTCACCTCCCCTTCAACATCCCTGTCCTGATTGGGCGGCGATCATTGCCTTCTACTCAGCGGTTCATTACGTGAATGCGTTTATGTGGCAGATGGTTCAGGTAGAGCCGAGTAGTCACCATAAACGAAAAGACTTTGTGGACACTAATCCGGTGTTATCCAACGTGGCCGCTGAATATGAGCGACTGCTGACACTCAGCCATGATCGGCGCTATAAGCGTCTGCCGCGAATCTCTCAGCAGGCTGTCATCGGTGCTCTATCAGACATGAACGCAATCGCGAGTTTCATCTCGCCTCTCCTTTAGAAGCAAAATCCCTCCTGTATATCGTTTGCCGCTAGGCCGAAAGTGCGGGACAATACGCAGTAGCAACAACGCGATCCGTGAGAGGAGCCACGTATGGCATCCATGTCTTCCACTATGACGAAACCGACGATAGACCGCCCGACGCTGATCCGCCGCCTGATTACCTTACTGGGGCCGGATTCCGTACTCACCGAGCGGGGTGATTTGCTGGTGTACGACTCCGATGGCACGCACGAACACGCAATGCCGGATGTCGTCGTGCTGCCGACGAGCGTGCAGCAGGTCTCCGAGGTTGTGAAACTGGCCGCCGCCGCCGGAATGCCGATCGTGCCGCGCGGGGCGGGCACCGGCCTCGCGGGTGGCAGCACGCCGGTTCGGGGCGGTATCGTCGTCTCGCTGACGCGCATGAATCAGATTCGCAGCGTGGATTACGCGAACCGCCGCGCCGTTGTGGACCCCGGCGTCGTCAATCTGCACCTGTCGCAGGCGACGCTGCCGCACGGCTACTATTATGCGCCCGATCCCGCCAGCCAGCGTGCCTCGTCCATCGGCGGCAATGTGGCGACGAACGCTGGCGGGCCGCACTGCCTCGCCTACGGCGTGACCGTCAACCACATCCTCGGCCTCGAAGTCGTGCTGCCCGATGGGCGGGTGATCGAGACGGGCGGCGTCCTCGATACGCCGGGTTACGACCTGACGGGCATGCTCGTCGGTTCCGAGGGGACGATGGGTATCGTTACCGGCGTGACGGTGAAGTTACTCCGCTCGCCGGAGACGCTCCGCGTCCTGCTCGCGATCTACGATGAATTGGAGGCCGCCTCGCAGACCGTCACCGGCATCATCGGCGCGGGCATCATCCCCGGCGCGCTAGAGATGATGGACGGCCCAGCCTGCAAAGCGGTCGAGATGACCTACCACGCCGGCTACCCGGACGACGGGAAGTCCATCATCCTACTGATTGAACTCGACGGCCTCGCGGAGGGACTGGATGAACTCTCGGAGCGCGTGACAGCGATCTGCAACGAATGCGGCGCGCGGGAAGTGCGTGTCGCGGCGACGCAGGCGGAGCGGGACGCGCTCTGGGCCGGGCGCAAGGGCGCGCTCGGCGCGATGGGTCGCCTCGCTCCGAACTATTACCAGCAGGATAGCGTCGTCCCGCGTACGAAACTGCCGGAAATTCTCAACCTCGTCGCCGATGTCGCGCGGGACGCAAAACTGAAGGCGACGAATATCTTTCATGCGGGCGATGGGAACCTCCACCCGCTGCTGCTCTTCGACCGTAGCAAGAAGGGCGACATCGAGCGGACGCTCGACGCGGCGATGGAGATCACGCGCGCCTGCATTGACATGGGCGGCGCGATCACCGGCGAGCACGGCGTTGGCTTCGAGAAGCGCGGCGTGATGACCTACTCCTTCACGAATGAGGACCTCGCGGCGATGGCGAAACTGAAGCGCAGTTTCAATCCGTACGACCTCTTCAATCCCGACAAAATCCTGCCAGACGCGCGCGTCTGCGGCGAAATCCGCGAACTGCGGGAGACCGCGATGCCCGCGCGCTATGCGGAAATCGCCGGGTTGCAACCCGCCGCGCCTATCGGGATGGCGGACGAACATTCGCCGACGAGCGCGCATGAGCACGACACAACGCCCGCCGAACTCGCCGACATGGAAGTGCCCCGGCATGACGACTGAGACGGAAGTCAATCTCGACCATCTCGCCGCCTCCGTCGAGGGGATCGTTGGCGCGGAGCACATCCGCACTGGGGAGCGCACGGAGGCGCATGCGATTGGCGCGCAGACGCCGCATGTCGTTGCCGTACCCGGCACGCCGGAGGAAATCGCTGCGCTTTTACGCGTCGCAGACGAGGCGGGCGCGGCGGTCGTGCCGTGGGGCGGCGGGACGCAGCAGACGCTTGGTTATTCACCGCGCCGCTACGACCTCGCGCTCAGCCTGCGGCGGCTCAATGCGGTGATCGAGTACCACCCGGAAGACATGACCATCGCAGTTGAGGCCGGGATCACGCTTGGCGATCTCGATGGCGTGCTCGCCGCGCGTAACCAGATGCTGCCGCTCGATCCTCCTCTCCGGGATCGGATCACGCTCGGCGGCATCTTCGCCACGAACGCCTCCGGCCCGCGCCGCCACGGCTACGGGACGCTACGAGATTTCTGCATCGGCCTCAACGCCGCCTATGTGGACGGCACCCTCGCGAAGGCGGGCGGCATGGTCGTCAAGAATGTCACCGGCTTCGACTTGATGAAGATGCATCTCGGCGCACTCGGCACGCTCGCTGTTGTGCCACGCATCAACCTGAAGGTGCTACCGAAACCGGCGGCGGAACGCTCGCTCGTTCTGCAATTCGCGGGGCCGGAACCGGCGTTCGCGGCGGCGGCGGCACTCGCCGCGTCACAACTGCGGCCAATGGCGATCGAGTTCAGTTCCCCGACGACGACCGCCGCGATCCTCTCGCCGCTCGATGGCTACCTGATCTGCGTGCGTTGCGAAGGCGGCGAGGCGACGGTCGCGCGGCAAGAGAAGGAAATCCGCGATCGCGGCGCGACGATGGGCGCGATGGACATCGCGACGGTGATCGGTGACGAGCATATCCGCCTCTGGACGAGTTTGGCGGATTGGAACGCGACGGCGACGCTCACCGCACACACCGCCGTGCTGAAACTGACGACGCTGCCCACCGATCTGCTCGCCGCCGTGACGGAAATAGTCGAAGCAGGGCGGCAATATGGGCTGACTGTCGCCGTCCGTGCCTCGGTGGGGATGGGCGTCGCGTACATGCGTGTGACGGGTGATGCCTCCGGCGAAGGTCTGCGCCGCACACTCGATGTCGCGCAGCCCCGCTGGCCAACGTTAACGGTGTACGGCTGCGACCCGGCGCATGCCGAAACCCTCCCGGTCTGGGGCATCGAACCGCCGACAATCTCCGTGATGCGCGACCTCAAAGCCGCCTATGACCCAAACGGCACGCTCAATCCCGGCCGCTTCATCGGCGGCATCTGACAGAATAGGAAGGCGACGTGCGGCGGGTGCTGATTACCGGGGCGACGGGATTTGTCGGCACCTACCTTGTCGCGCATCTCGCCGAGGAATATCCCGATTGGCAGGTGACGGGGACGACCCGGCATGCCGCGCAAGAAGATTCTCGTTTCATCCGGTGTGATCTCCGTGATGCCCGTGCCGTCGCATCGTTGATCGAGCGGGTGCAGCCGGAAATGATCGTCCATCTTGCGGGGCAGAGTAATGTCCCTGCCTCCCTGAAAGACCCGGAAACGACACTCGCAAATAACATTCTCGGCACGCTGCACCTGCTCGACGGCTGCCGCATGCACGTTCCGCATGCCCGGCTTTTGATCGTTAGTTCGAGTGAGGTCTATGGCCCGACACCACCGGAGGCGCAGCCGCTCTGTGAAGACCGGCCGCTCCGCCCAATCAATCC
This sequence comes from Chloroflexota bacterium, assembly GCA_030853625.1. Taxonomy (GTDB): domain Bacteria; phylum Chloroflexota; class Chloroflexia; order Thermomicrobiales; family JALYUS01; genus JALYUS01. The sequence goes on along the minus strand of JALYUS010000572.1, from coordinate 10,744 downwards.
CTATGCGGTCAGTAAGGCGGCGCAAGAGATGCTGGCGTTGCAGTACGCGCATTCCTACGGCCTCGATGTCGTCGTGGCGCGGCCCTTCAATCATATCGGGCCGGGGCAGACGGATCGCTTCGTCGTCAGCGCCTTCGCGCGGCAAATCATCGAAGTCGAGCGAGGGGAGCGGCGGACGATCGCCGTCGGGAACCTCGATGCCGCGCGCGACTTCACCGATGTCCGTGATGTCACACGCGCGTACGGGTTGCTGCTGGAACATGGTGAACGCGGCGGCGTCTATAATATCGGGCGGGGGACGGCGGTAGCGGTCGCCGATGTGCTGGATACACTCTGCCGCCTCGCCCGTGTCGCGATCACCGTCGAGCGCGATCCGGCCCGCTTGCGCCCATCGGACGCGCCGGTGATGATGGCCGACACGACGCGGCTCCGGCACGCGACGGGCTGGCAGCCGGAGATTCCGCTGACGCGGTCACTGGATGAGATAGTGGCATGGTGGCGGGAGAACCTAACCCCCGGCCCCTTCCCTAAAAGGAAGGGGTGACTCATTTCGAATGTTGTGGCGTTGCTCAGAGCGCCTCGACCTCTCAGAGGCTCACTCCCCTTCCTTTTAGGGAAGGGGCTGGGGGTTAAGTCGTGATTGAAAGTGCTGCGAACCCACTCATTAAACGCATCCGCACGCTGGCGCAGCGCAAGGGGCGCGAGCAGGCGGGCGCATGTTTCGTCGAGGGTATTCAAGCCGTCTGGCAGGCGGTGGATGCCGGGGCGGCAATCGAAACGCTTGTCGTCGCGCCTGATCTGCTGACGAGCGTCGCCGCGCGGGAGATGGTCGCACGGCAGCATGCGGCGGGGATCGCGGTTGCGGAGGTGTCCGCCGCCATCTACGCGCGGATCGCGACGCGGGAAAACCCCTCCGGGCTGGCCGCGATTGTCGCGATTACGCCGCGCGATCTCTCATCCCTCGTCGTCACTCCGCACGCGCTCTTTGTCGCGCTCCACGAGATCGGCAATCCGGGCAACCTCGGCACGATTCTCCGCACTGTGGACGCGGTGGGCGGAAGCGGGGTCATCCTGATCGGTGACACGACCGACCCCTATCACCCCAACGCGGTGAAGGCGAGCGTCGGCACGCTCTTCCGTCTTCCCATTGTGCAGACGGGCCGAATTGAGGATGTCATGGAATGGAGCCATGCGCGCGGTGTCGGCGTCGCCACCACATCCGCACGGGCAACGCAGGAATATTGGCAGGCCGTCTATCCGTCGCCGCTCTTGATGCTGTTCGGCAATGAGGGGCGCGGGCTGCCGCAGGAGGTCGTGGAGCGAGGCGATCTTGCGGTGCGGATTCCGATGCACGGCAGCGCCAGTTCGCTCAATCTCGCCGTCGCGGCGGGGGTGTTGCTCTACGAAGCGCTACGGCAGCGGTCGGCTTCGTAGTGTAGCCTTTATCCGCTTTGCTGCCACTCGCGGCGGGAGCGGATGAAGAGCCGCCACCCTGCGAAAAGGGTGAAAAGGAAGAACGGGACGGAAACAAACGCCCACGGGCTGAAATGGTGCAAGAACAAGAAATAGATCGAGGGGATACCGAAGATCCAGAGCATGTTTGCCCAGAACACCCAGAGCAGAATGAACAGTTGCTTCATTGATCCCGACGCCTCAGGATACTGGGATGGCGCGGGGTTCTCGTTCGCGTGCGGAGTGACCGGTTGCTTCATCGCGCGTGGCACCTTCCTCTCACTCAGTCTTTCGGCATCCAATGTGACGCCGTGTTCTCCTAGTATACCGTGCGAGGAAACATGGTGGTAGCAGGCTGCTACCACCGAAAGGCGAAGGATGTTTTGGCATCTACCTATGGTTATTGCGCCGCGCCGATGCCGTCTACTGCGCCGGGATTTTCGAGGGCGGTGATGTCGCCGAGGGGCAGATTGAGGTAGCGCGCCCGGATGACACGGCGCATCACCTTCGCGTTGCGCGTCTTTGGCAAGTCATTCACGAACTTGACCGCCTCCGGCTTCAGCGATTTGCCGAGTTGGCCGGTGATCGTGGATTCGATAGCCGCGCGCAGTGATTCGCTCGGCGCATGTTCCGGCCGGAGGACGACGAAGGCGACAATCGCCTCACCCTTGATGGCGTGCGGAACGCTAATTGCCGCCGCCTCCTGCACCGCCGGATGCGACACCGCCGCCGACTCGATCTCCGCCGGGCCGACGCGTTTGCCCGCCACCTTGATCGTGTCGTCCGAGCGGCCGAGGATGTACCAGAAACCGTCCTCGTCAATGCGCGCGAAATCGCCATGCACCCAGAGTCCGGGGATGCGCGACCAGTAGGTCTCCTCGTACCGCTCATTATCCTTCCAGAAGCCGCGCGTCATGCCGGGCCAGCCGTTGCGGATCACCAGTTCGCCGACCGCGCCGCGCACCGGATTCCCGGCATCGTCCACGACATCCACGGCCATCCCCGGTACGGGCGCGGAAAAGCAGGTCGGCTTCAGGGGCAGAATAGTGAAACTGCTGAGGATACCGCCGGAAATCTCCGTGCCGCCGGAGTAGTTGATGATTGGGCAACGGCCACCGCCGATCGCGTCGAAGAACCATTGCCACGGCCCCGGATTCCATGCCTCGCCACTCGAACCGAGCACACGGAGCGAGGAGAGATCGTGCTTTTGTGGCCACGCGTCACCCTTCGCCATCAGCGCGCGGACGACGGTGGGCGCGACGCCGCAGACGGTAATGCGGTACTTCTCGATCAGCGACCAGAGGCGATCCGGCTCCGGCCAGTCCGGCGTGCCCTCGAAGAGGACAAGCGTCGCGCCGAGCGTCAGTGTGCCGGTGATCGCCCACGGCCCCATCATCCAGCCGAGATCGGTGAACCAGAGGAGGGTATCGTCCGCCTGCACGTCGAAGCAGTGCGCGAGGTCCTGCGTCGCCTTGATCGGGAAGCCATCGTGCGTGTGCAGCGCGCCCTTCGGCTTGCCCGTCGTGCCGGAGGTGTAGATAATCATGTACGGGTGCTCGGCGTCGGTCCGCTCCGTCTCCCGCTCAGTCGGCTGATTCGGGACGATGTCGTGCCACCAATGATCGCGGCCCGGCATGAATGGGACTTCGCCGCCCGTTCGTTGGAAGACGATTACAGATTCGAGTGTCTCCACACCGGCAATCGCCGCATCCGCCGTCTCCTTGAGCGGCACGACCTTGCCCCGGCGATAGAAGCCGTCCACGGTAATCAGCGCCTTCGCGCCCGCGTCCCTGAGGCGCGTCGCGACGGATTCCGCGCCGTAGCCGGAGAAGATCGGGATGTAGATCGCGCCGAGTTTCGAGACGGCGAAGGTCGCGATCGCCGTTTCCGGCAGCATTGGCATGAAGATGCCGACACGGTCGCCCGTGCCGACGCCGAGCGCCGCGAGCGCGCCCGCCAGTTGGTTCGTCTGCTCCCACAGTGCGCGGTAGGTCATCGCGCGGGTCGCGCCGTCGTCTCCCTCCCAGATCACCGCCGTTTTCGCGCTGTTTGCGCCGGTCGCGTGTTTGTCGAGCGCGTTATGGACGTAGTTGTACTGCCCGCCGGGAAACCAGGTCGCCCACGGCACGCCGCGCGACAGGTCCACCACTGCATCATACGGGCGGTAAAATTGGAGGTCGAGGTCCTTCACCGTCGCATCCCAGAACCACGCCGCGTCGTCCGCTGCGCGGGTCAGCAGTTCCTCAAACGATGCGATACCCTCACGCGCCATGAAGCGGCGTAACCGGCTGCGCTCCAAATATGCATCACTCGGACGCCAGACGATCTCTGCGCTGTTGGTATCGTGCCCGACCGGCATTGTTGCTATCATATTGTGCTGTGACATCAATTTCTCCTTCAAGGCCAGCGGTCTGTGCCGCAAATGGAATCGTTGAAAGAGATTGTACACGGGGGTGGTGGATACAGGGGGCTGCGCGATCACTCGGCGTGCATCGTCAGACGTTCATGCGCGGATCGAGCGCGTCGCGCAGACCGTCACCGATGAAGTTGCACGCCAGCACGGTCAGGACAATCGCGACGCCCGCCGGAACCCAGAGCCACGGTTCCTGTTCGAGCACTTGAAGGTTGCTGGCAACATTGATCATATTGCCCCAACTGGCAGTCGGCGGCTGCACGCCGAGGCCAAGGAACGAAAGCCCCGCTTCCAGAAGAATCGCGTTGACGACGCCGAAACTCGCATAGACGACGAGCACATCCACCGTGTTTGGAAAGGCATGGACACCGATCATGCGCGGCGCCGACGCGCCCATCGCCCGTGCGGCGATGAGGAATTCCTGCTCCCGAAGCGACAGGAACTTCGCGCGCACGAGGCGGCACGGCACCGGCCAGTTCAAGAGGCCGATAATCACGAGTGTCTTGATAATGCCCGGCCCGGTGAGCGCGACAATCGTCAGGATGATGATGATGGCGGGGAAGGTCATCACGACATCGGTGAAGCGCATGACGGCGCTATCTACCCAGCGTCCGAAGAACCCGGCAATCGCGCCCAGGAGCGCCCCGACGACAATCGAAATCAGCGCTGCCGCGAAGCCGATGGCGAGCGAGACGCGCCCGGCGTAGAGCGTGCGCGCGAAGGTATCCCGCCCCGTCCGGTCGGTGCCGAACCAGTGTTTCGCCGTCGGCCCCTGATTGCGGGCGAGGAGGTCCACTGTATTTGGGCCGGAGCGCGCGATAATCGGCGCGAAGACCGCGAGCAGGATGAAGAGCGCGACGATCAGCACGCCCGCCACGGCAAGGTGATGCCGCCGGAATCGGCGGAGCGCCTGCCGCGTCGGAGTCAGGACAACGGCGTGTTTCCGTGCGGCGAGCGCGTCCTGTCCAGATGGCGCGCGGGCAACCGCATCGGTTTCGGCAAGACTCTTATCCATCGCGTCCTTTACCCTGGTGGCGGCGGGCTTTAGCCTGCTGCGATGTTCGGCCGGCTAAAGCCCGCCGCCACTCCCTTAACCATAGCGAATCCGTGGATCAATGAAGGCATACGCCAGGTCCGTCAGCAGGTTGGCAACGAGGATGACGATGGCGATGATGAGGGTCATGCCCATGATGAGCGGATAGTCGCGCCCGGCGATCGCATCGAGATAGAGCGTGCCCATCCCCGGCCACGAGAAGATGGATTCGAGGAAGACCGCGCCGCCAACCAGTGCCGGAATCGTCGCGCCGACGACGGTAACGATGGGGATTAAGGCATTCCGCAGCGCGTGGCTGCCGACCGTGACGCGCTGAGAAAGCCCCTTCGCCTGCGCCGTGCGGATGTAATCCTGCGAGAGGACGCCGAGCATCGCCGAGCGGGTGTAGCGCATGATACTCGAAACCTGAAAGAGCGAGAGCATCAGCGCGGGTAGGATGAGATGGTCGAGATGATCCCAGAGGGAAAACGGCACGCCCGGCGTCGCCAGCCCACCGGCAGGGAACCAGCCGAGCCGGAGCGAGAAGATATATAACCCGAGCAGCCCCGCGAAGAATGCAGGGGTGGACGCGCCGAGAAAGGCGAGGATCGTCAGAATGAAATCGAGAGCGGAGTATTGCTTGACGGCGGAAACAACGCCGAGCACGATGCCGACGATAATGCCGATTGCCAGCCCGCTCCCCATCAGCGACAAGGTCGGCCCGATCCGCTGCTTGATGACCGTGCCGACCGGCTCACCCGTCTTGATGCGGTAGCCGAGATCGCCCTTTGCCACTTCGCGCAGCCAGAAGAGGTAGCGAATCGGCGCGGGCCGGTCCAGGCCGAGATCGTGGCGAATTGAGTTGCGCTGCTCGATGCTCAGGATGACATCCGGCGACAGATAGGCGTCCAGCGGATCACCCGGCGTCAGTTGGAGCATGCCGAAGATGATCGCGGTAATCGCGATCAGGATCGGGATCGTGATGAGCAGCCGTCGCTGGATGTAGCGTCCCACTCGTCGCTTCGCTCCGTGAGCAATGAGAGGTGAGCAATGAGCAATGAGGTCGATGATCCTCACTCATTGCTCATTGCTCGTTGCTCGTTGCTCGTTGCTACTTTGCCAGGCTCCACAGTTCGGCCTGGTCGTAATACTTGCCGCTGCCTGCCGACGGTGTGTAGATGAAGTTCTGGACATTCTTGGAGACCGCGCCGAAGCGCGTCGTCACCCACAAGGGCGCCCAGGGCAGTTGGTCGTTCTGAATCTTGCAGGCGTTCTGATAGTCCGTGGCGCGCTTGGTCGGATCGGCTTCCGCGCGACCATCGGTGTATGCCTTGTCCTCGTCCGCGTTGTTCCAGAAGCCGCGATTCGAGCCGGACGGTGGGATCGCGCTGGAGAGGAAGTAGATACTCGTCACATCCGGGTCCGCGCCATTCGCGCCGCCCGCATAGTAGAGCGTGAACTGCGGTGCGGCTTTGTTCACGAAGCCGTTGAAGGTTGGCACGTCTACTGCCTTGATCGTGATCTGGATGCCGACATCCGCCAGTTGCTGCTGCATAGCGACGAGGATGTCCTGCGAGAGTTGATCGGCGTAGTAGGTCAGTAACTCAATCGGCTGACCCTTGATCGCGTCCCAGTTGGCATCCTTCAGCAGTTGCTTCGCCTTATTGACATCGCGCGTGTAGGGGTTCGCGTCCTTCGGCTGATACGTCGGATTGTCGAAGGCGCAGGGGATGACGACTGCCGCACCCTTGAAGAGTTGATTGACGATCGTCGTACGGTCTATCGCGTACATGAATGCCTGTCGTACGCGGACATCCTGAAAGCGCGGGTCCTTGAGGTTGAACTGGAGATAATTGGCGACCTGTGACGGGCCGGGAATCAGCGTCAGATTTGGGCTTTGCTTGACGAGTTCCGATTCGTCCAGCGTCACGTACGTGAACTGAATCTCACCCTTCTGCAAAGCGATCAAGGCGCTCCCTGGCGCTTTGAAGTAGCGGTTGATGAGTTTGTCCAACTTCGGGCGACCGCGCCAGTACGCGTCGTTCGCGACGAGTTCGACGTACTGATCGGGGACGTATTTGCTCCACTTGAACGGGCCGGTGCCAATCGGGTTCGTCACCCACCAATCGCTCTTTGGCAGATCTTTGATCGCGATTGAGCCGAGCGCATGCTTCGGGAACATGAAGACGAAGGTCATCGCATCCAACAGCGCGACGTTCGGCTTGTTGGTCGTGATGACTGCCGTCAGCGGATCGGGCGTTGTGATGTCGGCGATGTCCGTATATTTCGGTTGGTAGACATTCTGGCTGTCTGGATTCTTCGCCAGTTCGACCGAGAATTTGACGTCATCCGAGGTGAATGCCATGCCGTCGTGCCATTTGACATTCGGGCGCAGTTTGAAGGTGAAGGTCTTGGCGTCCGCCGAGACGGTCCACGACTCGGCGAGTTCGCCCTGCATCTTCGTGAAGCCGACATTGTAGACGAGCAATTTGGAGAAATATTTCTCCAACCAGACGTAGCCCGCGCCCATGGACGGGGGATAGAACTGCGCGGGGCTGCCGCCGGGGCCGACATCGAAGCCGCCGGTCAGTGTCCCGCCCGTCGTACCGGCGACGGCCTGCGTCGTCGCCGCGACCTGCGATCCGGCGGGGGCGGTCGTCGGAATGGCTGCTGCTGCGGAACCTGCCGGGCTGGCCGCGGCTGCGGCTGCCGTCGTCGGCGCGCTCGTTGCGGCCGCTCCGGTGGTGGGTGCGGCTGCGGTCGTCGGCGCGGCCGCAGCCTTCGTCGCGGCGGTCGTCGCGGTTGGGCTGGTGGCACCACCACATGCCGCAAGCATGCCGACGAGTGTCAGGGAAACAATCAGGAGGCCCGTGATCCTCTGGAACCGATGCATCAGTCCTCTCCTCTCTGCTTCGCCAATCGAACCACGCTCTGCGTTAGGACCCGGAATGAGGGGCGACGTGCGCGGGTTGGCCGGTCGCCAATGAACGGTACGCGGCCTCGATTGCCGCGATGGTCGCCCCGGCATCATCCACGCCGTAGAGCGGTGTACGATCCTCCCGAATGTCCCGGATGAACGCGCCGATCTCCGTCGCGACGGCGCTCTGTGCGGCTTCTCCCCCGACCGTCCGCCCTCTCCTTTCCGTGACTGTGCTCCAGATGTCCAGTTGCGGCCGGTTCTCGTCCACCGTCAGGTGCCCGTGCGAGCCGATCAGTCGGAGGGTAGAGGCGCCGGTGCTGGGTGTCGGTGCGAATGGGACTCTGCCCACCGTGAGCGAGCCAATAATATCGTATTCCAGCCGCAAGGAAAGGATACCGACATCCTCAACGCTGAACTGCCGATGCGCGTCGAAGAAGAATGTCCCGGCCTCCGCGAAAACCTCTGTCACCCGCGCGCCGGTGAGGTAGTGGAGATAATCTATCGGATAGACCATGAAGTTCATCAGTTCGCCACCGCCGGAAAGCGCTGGATTGGCGACGAACTCCGGCCGCTCGACGGAGGCGCCGAAGAAGACGCCGCTGGAGAGGAATTCGCCATCGCCGGAGCGAATCAGCCCAAGATGACCGGCGTCAATCGCCCGCCGCGCCCGCTGGATCGGCGCGCCGAAGAGCCGGTGGACGACGGTGAATTTACTGCCCGGCGAATGCGTTGCCGCTTCCGCAACCATCGCGCACTCATCGAGTGTCACCGCCATCGGCTTGTCCACAAGTACGTGCTTACCGGCTCGGAGCGCCTGTGCCGCCAGCCGCGCGTGGCGCGTCGGCTCCGAGCAGATGAGCACGAGATCACAATCGCTCCGCGCTAAAGCCGACGCGGGGTCAGGTAGCACGGGGACGTTATATTTCGCCGCGAGGATGCGGGCATCGTTGTGCGCCCAGTCCGGGGCGTCCGGTTCCTCGACAATCGCGCGGATAACCGTGTCCGGATGCGCGTCGAAGACGGGAAGGTAACTCGCCGCGTGCCGCACCGCGCTGAGGACGAGCAGGCCGAGCGGTGCGGTGTTATCCATTGCGCGCCCCCCCAATCGTGACCGCCCTGCCCGTTTCCAACGATTCCTGCGCGGCGAGCGCGGCGGCGAGCGCGTGCCGCACCTGCGCGTTCGGTACGATGGATGATTCCTCGCCGCGCACGGTCGCGATCCAATGGCGGAGTTGATGATACATCGCGTCCTCAATGGCGGCCGAGGGGAGATGCACGCCGTCGCTGGCGAGGTGCGGATCGTCCTCCGTGCTGTGGCTGAGGCTCCCCGCCTCACCGACGGCGAGGATACGGCGCAACGCATCACCCCGCTGACGCAGCGCGTAGGCGATTTCCAGGAGTGCGAAACTGCCGTCCTCGAAGCGGACGGTCATGTGAAAACTGTCCGGAATGCCCATCGTCGGCGCGAAGGTGCGGAAGCCACGCGAGAAAACGCGCGTCGGCGCGCGGCCAAAGAGCCAGATGGCGAGATCGAGCGCGTGGATACCATTGTGCAGCGGGTGGCCACCGGAGCGCGCCGGGTCGAGTTGCCATGCCCGCCAGCCATCCGCCCAGACGTGGCCCGCATACCACGTCACATGCAGCACACGTAGCCGCCCGATCGTGCCCGCCGCGATCTCTGCGGCAATCTCCGTGTTAATGGGTTGGAAGCGCGCCGTTTGCCCGACCATCAGTGAGACGCCGTGGCGCTCGGTCGCGGCGACCATCGCGTCGAAATCCGCGAGGGAGAGCGCGGCGGGCTTCTCGACATGGATCGCCTTGCCATGCTCCGCCGCCGCAATGACGAGCGCCGCATGTGTCTCGGAAGGCGTGCAGATGTCCACCGCGTCTACATCCGGCGCGGCGAAGAGCGCTTGCAGATCGGTTGACCACGTGGCATTGCCCGCGTGAGCCGCGAGCGACCGGGCGCGGATGGCATCGGTATCCACGATATGCGACACGCGTATGCCGGGGATGCGGGCATACGCCGCGACGTGATCCTGCGCAATGCCGCCCGCGCCAATCAGCGCGACCGAGAGGCAGTCGGTCATGGGCTATCCCCTGCCGCGACGACGGGCGTGACGAGCGTGCCAAGTCCCTCGATCCACGCCTCCATCCGGTCGCCCGGTTGCAGATAGGTCTGCGTCGTCGCGCCGACGCCGGAGGGCGTGCCGGTGAGGATGACATCGCCGGGTTCGAGCGTCATGAAGCGCGCGCAGAAGGCGATCGTTTCCGCGACGGTGAAGATCATGTTGGCGGTGGATGCGTTCTGCCGCACAATGCCGTTGACCGAGAGGCGCATCGCCAGATGCTGCGGGTCGGGAACCTCGTCGGCGGTGACGATGTACGGGCCCATCGGCGCGAAACTGTCCGGCCATTTGCCATTCAGCCAGTCGAAGAAGGCCATGCGCGGTGTCACCTCGCCCCGCGCGACGCCCCAGTCCACGACGCGCGCTGAGATGTCGTTTGCCACCATGTACCCCGCGACGACGCCGGGCGCTTCAGCGGCGGTGACATGCTTGCATCGCCGCCCGATCACGACCGCGAGTTCGAGTTCATAGTCCACCGCGTCCGAAATGTCGGGTGCGAAGACGGGTTCGCCCGCCGCGATGATGGACGTTGAGGGTTTGAGGAAGAGCAGGGGCACGGCGTTCGCCTTTTGCACATCGGCGACCTTGCTCTCACGCACATGATCCTGGTAGTTCCCCGCGAGCGCGAGCAGTTTCGGCGGGCGGCGCAGCGGAGCAAGCACCTGCACGGATGCGAACGCGACGGAATGTGCCGTGGCGGCGGTGTGCGCCCGCTCCATCCAATCGTCGCCGCTTTCGAGAAGCGTCAGGAGATCGCCCGCCCCGAGATCGTGGACACGCTGATCGCCCTCCGGCCC
>JALYUS010000567.1 GCA_030853625.1 Chloroflexota bacterium | reverse complement strand
AACTGCTCGAACGGGTATACGCGATGTACGCCGCGCTGGACGAGGCAATCGCGCCGATCCTCCCGGCACAGATGTGCGTGCCGGGTGTCAATGGCGCGTGGTCGGTTACGGACACGCTCGCGCACCTGACCTTCTGGCACCGGAATCTGCTCGCGCGCCTCGACGGCATCGCCACGAGCCAGCCACCGAGCGACACCGCCATTGACGACGACACCTGGAACCGGCGCTGCTTCGATGCGAACCGCCGCCGCGCGCCGGACGACGTACTGGCGGAACTCTGGCGCATCCAGCAGGCAATCCTCGACGCGATGGACGCGCTCCCAGAGGCGATCTTCTTCGCTGCGGGAGAGCACGGCGCTCCCCTTGTAGATGCGACGGACGGATCAATCCTCGGCCACTACCCGGAGCATATTCCGCAGATCGAGCGGTGGCGCGATCAGCATGTTACGCCGCCGACGATGAAATCCGACCTCCTCTATCGCATCGCGGACGGCTACGTTGCGTGGGCCACGACGATTGACGCAGCACCGCCGCGCGAGATGACGCTGCCACACCTCCACGGCGGCTGGTCCATCAAGGACGAAGTCGCGCATGTCACCTTCTGGGAGGCGCGCGTCCTCGCCATCCTGCACGCCGCCCTCGCTGGTGACGAGCCGCCGTACCGGTCAAGTGTCAGCGAGCATGTCGTCGAGGCGATGAACGCTGACGTCTTTGTGGCGAGCCAGCAGCGCGGCCTCGACGACGTGCTCGCCGACATGGACCGCACGCACGCCGCGTTCGTCCGCGCGGTTGAGGAACTGCCGGACGATGCGATCTTCGATGCCAAACGCTTCCCGTGGGCGGGCGGCGAACCGCTTCTGCTCGCCATCGTCGGGGATACCTACGAGCACTACCCGGAGCACACGCGCAATATCCAGCGCTGGCGTGCGGTGCGGAGCATGCGGGGAGGAACCCGATGATCGCCCGGATCTGGCACGGCGAAACGACCGCCGCAGACACGGACGCCTCTCTCGATTACCCATGAGATATTCTGATCGTCAGTGGCGCGATGATGATCCCACCCCCTCCCCGATCTATACACCCGACGCGGGGTTGGGGAGGGGTTTTCCCCGCAACGCATGAGAACACATACGCCCTGGATAAGCGCCAATCCTTCGTTGACGCTCCATTCACCGACTGCTACGATAGAAAAGCACAATGAGGCGAATTCGTCGGGATCGTGCGGCTTTATGCATGCAGGGTTCGGCGTTTCCTGATAAGAAAAATCGGCGCGCGGCGTGCCACCGCAGACCGTTGCATGAGAGGAGCGCTACCGTGAGCGGGCAAATGCATCAACTGAGTCGTCGGCGCTTCCTTGCCGGGGTGACAGCCGCCGCAGGCGCCGCCATTCTCGCCGCCTGCGGCGGGGGCAGCGCCGCCACCGATACCCCGGCACCGACCAAGCCCAGTACCGCCGCGACGGGCGCTTCCAGCGCCCCCACCATCGGCGCGACGCCGTCCGCCGCGTCCGCTGTCGCGCCATCCGGCCCGGTATCGTCGGTGGCCGCACCGTCCGCCATCGCCAATGCGCCGAAAGGTGGCGCGATCACCCATGCGATTGTCGGCACCGACGCGAAGAGTTTCCATCCCTATCTGACGACCGATGCCCTCTCGGGTACCTATCAAGGGTACGTCTACGGCGGCGGATTGATTAAGTACGACGACACCACGCTCGATGTCGTCGGCGACTCTGCGGAGAAGTTCACAATTTCCGACGACAAGAAGACGTACACCTTCACGCTCCGCGACCTCAAATGGAGCGACGGAACGCCACTGACGACGGACGATTATGTCTGGACGTATCAGCAGGTCATCAAGCCGGAGAACAAATACCCCTATCTGGAGAACTTCGGGGACATCGTCTCGTTCACGGCGACAGACCCGAAGACGCTCGTCATCACCCTCAAGGATGCGTTTGCAACAGGGCTGATCACCGCCGGTTCTTCGATTACGCCCCTGCCGAAGCACATCTGGGAAAAACTCGACTGGAGCGACCCGACGAAGAACCCGGAGATCAACGCGCCATCCATCAGTAGCAGCCTGTGGAAACTGAAGGAATGGAAGCGGGACGATCACGCTACCTTCGTCGCCAACGATCTCTATTGGGAGGGGCGACCGAATATTGATACCTTCACGACCCGCAATTACGGCACACAAGCCCTCGCCTATCAGGCGCTCAAGTCCGGCGAGGTGGATTGGTCCAGTTTTCAGCCCGCCGATTACAAGGAGGCGAAGACCCTCCCGAACGTCACCGTCTATGATTGGTACGACGCGAGCGGGAACTGGTCCTACATTGGGTTCAATCTCCGCCGTCCGGCGCTGATGGACCCGCTCGTTCGCAAGGCGATTTCCTACGCGACGGATCGGCAGGGCATCATTGACAGCGTCCTCTACAGCCTGGGGCGGCCGCTCTATTCAACCTTTCCGCAGTCGAGTTGGGCCTACAGCCCGAATGTCGAGCACTACGACTTCGATGTCAGCAAGGCGCAGGGACTCTTCACGCAGGCGGGCTACACCCTGAATGGGAAAAAGTTGACTAAAGACGGGCAGCAACTGACCCTCAAAATGCTCTACCCCTCGGCCAGCAAGACCGCTGAAGGCGTCGCGACGGTGATGCAGCAGCAACTGAGCGATCTCGGCATCGTCCTCAATGCCCAATCGCTCGAATTTCAGGCATTACAGGACACGCTGCAGAAGCCGCCCTTTGACTACGATCTCTACGTCGCCGCGTGGTCCGCGACTCTGGAGCCCTACTACGTCTATCAAATCTGGTCCGAGCAGTCCATCCCGGAATTAAATGCTGGCGCGTACGTCAACAAGCAGGTCGAAACCCTGTTCGAGCAATCGCATCGCGAGTTCGATATGACGAAGCGCAAGGCGATCTTCGCGCAGATTCAGCAATTAATCACCAATGATGCGCCGTATGTCTTCCTCTATGAGGGTAAGGCATACACGGGCGTCAACAAGCGGGTCGGCGGCATCGCCGTCGGCAAACTCGGGCCATACGACATGCATAAATGGTATGTGACCAAATGACCTAACCCCCCAGCCCCCTTCCCTAAAAGGAAGGGGGAGAGGGACATCTGTCAGGGCGATTCACGAATCGCCCTCCGGTCCCCCCTCCTTTTAGGGAGGGGGTTAGGGGGTAGGTAATCCCAATGACCCGGTACATCATCCGGCGCTCGATGCAATCCATCTTCATTCTGCTCGGCGTGATGACGCTGACGTTCATGCTCGTCCATCTCGCGCCCGGCGGGCCGGCGGCCTATGCGGAGAATCCGCGCCTGCCGGCGGACTACGCGCGCAAGTACCGGCACGATCTCGGCCTCGATCAGCCGCTGCCGGTGCAGTACGTGAAGTGGCTCTGGCAGGTCGGGCATCTGAATCTTGGGCGCTCCTACGCGGATCAGCGCCCGGTGACGCAGAAGGTTGTCGAGCGCATCCCGAACACCTTTGTCCTCTCCGGTACGGGATTCGTGCTCGGCTTCCTCGGCGTCCCGCTCGGCATCCTCGCCGCGCAACGGCGGGGTAAGCCGTTCGATCACGGCTTGCGCGTCTTCACGGCGATTGGCAACGCGACGCCGGGCTGGTGGCTCGGCTTGGTGTTGCTGCTGATTTCGGCGCGGTCGGGGCTAAATCTCTTCCCACTCGCCGGCACGCAGACGCCCGGCGACGGCTCCCTGCTCGACCGGCTGCACCATATCCTGCTGCCCGCGCTGCTGATCGCCCTCGGTGGCTGGCTTGGCTACTCGCGCTTCATGCGCTCGGAATACCTCGAACAGGCGGCGCAGGACTTCGTGCGCACGGCACGGGCGAAGGGGCTGTCGGAGTGGCATGTCGTGCGGCATGTGCTCAGGAACGCGCTCGTGCCGGTGATCGGCTCGGTCGGCAGCGCGCTCGGCCTGATTCTCGCCGGGTCGGTGCTCTTCGAGTACACCTTCTCGTGGCCGGGGATGGGGCGGCTCTTCTATGAGGCGGCGACGGAGCGGGACTATCCGGTCGTGCTTGGCGTCACCTTTATCGGCGCATTGCTTTCCATCATCGGCTATCTGCTGACCGACATCGTCTACGCGCTCGCCGATCCGCGCGTCAAGCAGAGCCTCGGAGAGACGGCGTGAGCGAGGCGCGGAGCGCACCGGCGCCTAGCCTCGCGCAGATGGAGCAGCGGGCGGCCGTTCGGAGTGAAGGGTATCTGCACGGGGCATGGCGACGGCTGCGGCGGGATCGCTTCTCGATGGCGGCGCTCGCTCTCTTCGCGTGTATCTGCCTGATTTCCCTCGCCGCGCCGCTGATCTCCGCCCATATTCTCCACGCCGATCCGAACCGGGGGCGGCTGACACAGAAATTCCAGCATCCGAGTAGCGCCCACTGGCTCGGCACGGACGATTTCGGGCGGGATGTCGCGGCGCGGCTCCTGCACGCCGGGCGCGTCTCGCTCTCAATCGGTTTCGGTGCGACGGCGATCTCACTCACCATCGGCGTTTCGCTCGGCCTGATCGCCGCCTATTACGGGCGATGGGCGGACGACGCGATCAACGCCGTGATCCAGGTGCTGAACAACATTCCGAACCTCTTCCTCTTTATTATGATCTCCGTCCTCTTCCATCCCGGCGTCGCGGGCCTGACGCTGATCTTTGGCGTGCTTGGCTGGACTGGGATCGCGCGCTATGTCCGCTTCCGCGTGCTGACCGAGCGACGCCGCGAGTACGTGGATGCCGCGACCGCGATCGGCGTCCATCCGCTGCGGATCATGTTCCGGCATATCCTGCCGAATATCAGTTCGATTATCCTCGTCCTCGCCGGAACAGAGATTTTCAGCGTCATTTTGTCCGAGGCGGGGATCAGTTATCTCGGCTTCGGCGTGCAGATTCCGACCGCCAGTTGGGGCAACATGCTCTCCAAGTCGCTCGATTATTTTACCCAGGCTCCCTGGCTCGTCGTCGCGCCCGGCGTGATGGTCGTCCTCACCGTCACCTGCCTCTACCAACTGACCGACGGCCTGCGCGACGCCCTCGATCCGCGCTTGAAGCGGTAGGGAGAGGAAAATCGCTTGCGACTGCCGACTGGTCCGAAAATTGACGCCGCACGCACCGACTGGTACAATTCTTCACTGTGGAAACGTACAGTTTGAGAATCCAATGAAATCAAACGCCGGTGAGGCAACGCGCGCGCATCGGTGGTTGAGTGAGCCGATTGTGGCAATGGTCCAACGTGGGCATTTGTAGTCAGGGAGGGTTGCACTGTGGACGAGTACGCGAAACACCTGAGCCGTCGCCGTTTCCTGAGTGGGGCGGCAGTCGCGGCGGGAACCGCCATCCTCGCCGCCTGTGGCGGCAGTAGCGCCACCAGCACGCCGCCGCCCGCCACGTCGGCGAGCGCTGCGGCAACCACCGCCCCAGCCGCCGCGACGAGCGCCGCACCGTCCGCG
>JALYUS010000564.1 GCA_030853625.1 Chloroflexota bacterium | reverse complement strand
CATGACAACACCTTTCTTTGTCTGGGTATGATTCAGCACCGCAACCATACGAAGAAAGGTGTTCCTTGTCACTCACTTACCCCTTCCAGACTTTGCAACAGCCCTGGCCGTAACAACATCTACAAGAGCGCATTAGGCGAGGGTGTGCTAGGCTTGACATGGATACTGCTATGAAACCGAGAGAGGATCTATTATTTATGTATGCAGTACAGATTACACCGCCTGTCACACCGGATGACTTGAAACCGATTGAGATCGCGGAACCGGAACCGGGACCGGGTGAGGTATTAGTGCGGTTGCAGGCAGCGGCGCTCAACCACCGCGACCTGTATCTCCTGCAAGGGGGGCGGACGCCGGAAGGGCATGTCTTCGTCCTCGGCTCGGACGGCGCGGGCACGATCGAGGCGATTGGCCCCGGCGTGCGCGAGGCGGGCGTCGGCGATCAGGTCCTCGTCTATCCCGCCATGCGCTGGGGAAACAAGGAGAGCGCGCCCGGCCCCGGCTTCGAGGTGCTCGGCGGCGCGGATAATGGCACCTTCGCGCAGTACATCGCGCTGCCCTTGGAGAATGTTCGCCGCAAGCCAGATCATCTCTCATGGGAGGAAGCGGCGGCGCTGCCGCTCTCCGGCATTACCGCCTACCGCGCGCTCATCCCGCGCGCCGGATTGCAGGCGGGGGAGAGCGTGCTGATCCACGGGATTGGCGGAGCGGTGGCGCTTGCCGCGTTGCAGATCGCCGTCGCGAAGGGCGCGCGCGCCATCGTCACGAGCAGCAGCGACGCCAAACTGGAGCGGGCACAGAAACTCGGCGCTGCTGTGCTGATTAATTACGCGCAAACAGACTGGCTGGAAGCCGTCACGGCGGCGACGGACGGCGAGGGAGTAGATGTCGTACTCGAAAGCGTCGGGCAGACGACCTTCGCGGGGAGCATCACTGCTGTCAAAGCGGGTGGGCGCATCGCGACGTTCAGTACGACGACGGGCGGCACGCCGACGATCAATATCCGCGAGCTCTTCTGGAAGCAGGCGACCATCCTCGGCACGACGATGGGCAGCCCGATGGATTTCACCGGCCTCCTCGAACTCTATCGCGCACATACCCTCCACCCGATTATTGACCGCACGTATCCACTCGCGGATGTTGGCGAGGCATTCACACGGCTCGCGGCGGCGGAGCAGTTCGGCAAGATCGTTCTGACGATTCCATGAGCGCCGACGCGAGCCACGCGGACGAAACGCGCGCTTTTCACGCGCCGGACGGCATCACGATTCTGCCCTTCGCGATGCCTGGTCTCGCGCATCTCTCCTTCGTTGAGGGGCGCATCCCACCCCGCCCAGAGCCATATCCAATTCATCTACACGGCGCGCTCGAACAGATAACATACGTGCTGGCGGGCCACATTAGCGTCACGACGTGGGATGCCGAGGAGGAACAACCGACGACCTTTGACGCCATGCCGGGTGATGCGTTTGTCACTCTGCCCCTCCAGACGCTCGCCTTCGCGAATGCGGGGCCGGAGGAGGCGCGCGTCCTCTTCATTTGCGCGCCCGCCTATCCGCCGGACGACGGTGATACCCGCCTTATGGCGGCGCATCATGCCCCGACCGCTGAAGAGATTGCGTGGTCACGCGAGCGGCACAGCATCGCGCTTGATGCATTCGCCGCCATCACGCGAGCGCGCACAGGCATGTCAACGTAACGTCCTCTGTCTCATTGTTCGCGTAGATCGTATCCTGTCATTTCAACCGCGCGGCGAAACACCGTGTCATCCAGGGTAAGGCCAAAGCCCGGTGTGTCGGGCACATCTACCCAGCCATCGCGGACGGTATAGTCGGAGGCATCGAGGCCGGCCGTTGTCACGTCGTCCCATTCAACGTACGTGAAGCCCCGGATCGCCCCGGCGAGATGCGCGGCGGCGTAGTTGCCGAGATGACCGCCATAGTGATGCGGTGCGCTGCGGGCGTTCCAGCCATCCAATTGTTTGCCGGTCGCGAGCCAGCGGGTGAAGCCATACGCGAAGATGTCGTACTGGATGACATCCACAATGCCGTCGCGCGCCCACTCAAGCAGTCGTGGTGAGGCGTCGCCCTCGCCGTCCGCGATCAGGATCGGCAATCCCACACGTTCCAGCCAGCCGCGCAGATCTTCATAGAGGAGCGGGTCTTCGTGGAACGGCTCTTCCATCCAGAAGATGCCGTCGTCCGTTGTCTCCGCGAGGACATGTTTGGTCAGATTGAGGTTGTAGCCGTTGTTTGCGTCCAGCATGATCGGTGCACCGACTCCGACTGCTTCCCGCACCGCCTTGACGACAGCAATGTCGCGCCGTGTTCCGTGATCGAGCGGCAGGTAGCGCGCCCCAC
>JALYUS010000479.1 GCA_030853625.1 Chloroflexota bacterium | reverse complement strand
GACAAAGGCGGCGAACGAGAGGATCATGCCGATCATGAAGACGCCGGTGATCCCGTAGACGAGCGCGGCTTTCGTGTTGGCGAGCAGTGTTTGCAGCAGTTGCGCGCCATTCGGGAAGGCGGCGAACTGGTCTTTCAGTTGCGGCAGCGCCTGCGCCAGTTGCAGCGGGTTTTTGAAGGCGGTCAGCGCCGCCGAGGGCGTCCCCTGCGGCGCGGCGCCGTCGAAATGCATCTTGTAGCGACTGAGCATGATCGAGCCAAAGACCGCCGCGCCAACCGTGCCGCCGATCTGCCGGAAGAACTGGACGGTCGCGGTCGCCGCGCCGATCTGCCGCTGCGGCGCGGCGTTCTGGACGATCAGCGTAAAGATCGGCATCGTCAGGCCCATCCCGGCGCCAACAAGGAGCATATCGCCCACCACAACGAGGCGCGATGTGCCCGCATCCATCCGACCGAGCAGGAGGAGGCCAATCGTCATGATCGCAAGGCCAAAGAGGACAAGCGCCTTGTACCGCCCCATCCGCGCGACGATCTGCCCGGCGCCAATGCTGCCAACCGACCAAATCACCATCATCGGCGTCAGGAGCGAGCCGGACTGCGTCGCCGAGACGCCGATCACTGTCTGCATAAAGAGCGGGATGAAGAGGATGGCAGCGAACATCCCCATCCCGTTGAGGAAGACCGTGATCGTCGAAAGGGCGATGATCCGGTCGCGGAAGAGCGAGAGTGGCAGGAGCGGCTCGACGGCGCGCGCCTCCGCGAGGACAAAGGCGACGAGCATCACGACCGCGACTGCGAGCAGCCCAACGACGCGCGGCGCGCCCCAGCCGTAATCCGTCACCCACGTCAGCGCGAGCAGAAGCGGGACGAGGCCACCGAGCAACGTCACGACCCCGGCGTAGTCAATCACGCGCTTGATGCCTTCCGGTTTGAAGTAGGGAAAGGCGACGAAGAGGGCAACCGTCGCGAGGATGCCGACGGGAAGGTTGATGTAGAAGATCCAACGCCACGAGAAACTGTCCGTGATCCAGCCGCCGAGCGTCGGCCCGAAGACGGAGGACATTCCCCAGACCGCGCTGAGTAACCCCTGATACTTGCCGCGCACGGCGGGTGTGAAAATATCGCCGATGATCGTGAAGGTGATCGCCATGATGATGCCGCCGCCGACCCCTTGCAGACCGCGGAAGATAATCAGTTGCGTCATGCCGTCGCCAGGTACGCCGGGGATGCTGCCTGCCGCCCCGCAGAGCGCGGAGGCGACAACGAAGAGCACCGCGCCGCCGAGGTAGAACCACTTGCGCCCGTAGATATCCGAGAGTTTGCCGAAGATCGGCACTGCCGCCGTCGAGGTGAGCAAATAGGCGGTCGTCACCCAGGCATAGCGGTCGAAGCCGTTTAACTGCGCGATGATGCGCGGCATCGCCGTGCCGACGATCGTCTGATCCAACGCCGCGAGCAGCAGCGTGAGCATCACGCCCGTCATCGTACCGACAATTTGCCGGTGCGTCAGGGTATGGAAACTATTGCCGCCCGCCTGCTTCGCCCGTTGCGCCGTCGCCATCGCACCCTCGCCTCGATCACTGCATCGCTCTTCTGCCGTGTGAAGAAAATACCGCGCGCATCGTACCATGCATTGTAGAGAGATGGACAACCATCAGTGATCCAAAACCCGCGCGAATCCGATTAATTACAGTGGGGCAGTGAACGAACCGGATCGAAGGGAAAACCGAGGAGCGACGTGTGCCACACGAAGACGAACTGACGCTCCTCCGCGAGGAGACCGAAACCCTCGCGGCGTTTTTGCATCTGCTCCAGCGCGAATACGCGCACCTCCAGGCCGATTTCACCGCCGTTCTCCGTGCCCTCGGCGAGCAGATCGAAGTGCCATCAACCACGCTCCAAGCTCCGTCGCACACTCAACACATCGAACGCACGGAAGACCCGGTGACGGGCGCAATCACATTCCGCCTCAGACACGACGAGTAGCGTAGGCTTAAGAGCCTGTTGCAAAACTGACGAAAGAGAAACCACCACCCTATCTAGTGCGAGACCAGACAAGGTCGTGTGTAAATAGCGTCATCCTCTTCCACGAAGCCGCTTGTTGCATGGCCTCGTCTGGTCGCTACATACCATTGCACAAGAGGTCTCCTGTTCATGCACTAGCGCAATGAGTCCTCGAACGCCTCCAGCCCGGCCTCCGAATACGGGAACCAGTAGGCTTCCGTATCCTGCGTGCCGTCGCTGATCACCATGGACTTGATGTTCGTGAAGAG
>JALYUS010000437.1 GCA_030853625.1 Chloroflexota bacterium | reverse complement strand
TGCGGAGCGTTCGCCCGTCTCTGTCTCGACTGCCCGTGCCATTGCCCGCCGTACATCGGGCGGCAAATTCGTGGAGGTCTCGGTAATCAGGGCCAGCATGCTGTCGCGAAATTCGTCCATCGTCGTTTTATCCTCACGATTGGCAGCGCATGTCGCGCGGGACGCACCCCGCAGTAGCGATTAATGTACCACGTACCGGCTCTCCCGCTATCTCGATGATGCCGAATGTCCGTTTCCTGGCTACTGGACGGAGCGAAAGCGCGCATGAGACGCGATGCTGATGCGAGAATCGGTGCTGACAGGCACACAGTTGCGATGATGGGCGATTCAGCGATTCCGGTGCAATGAGAGTGCGGAGGAGTCTCTGTCGTGACGAAGTGCGTTCCGAGACGGCAGCGGTAAGTCTTTCGCCGGGATCCCAACCGTATACGTGAACGACGCCGCTCGCCGAATCTCGCACCCCGTACGGATGCAATACGTCGTACTCGGCGAGCGGCACTTGCCTCCGGTCAATGAGCGAGATGGATGGGTGGAATATGGGCAATGGAGTTCAACCCCTTGACGGTTACTTGCCCGGTCGCCTTATTCCAGTGGATCGAGCCGTGTTGGAAGGAACTGAATCGCCCACTGCCATCCGGTTCCTCTGTTTCGTCGCTCGTCGGATACCCCAACGCACTCTTTTCCCAGCCTAAACTTGCCCACTTGTCGCGGATCGCACCATGGACTTCGTGCGCACCCGTTGCGGGCGTCCAGTAGATCGAGCCGTGTTGGAAGTGGTTGTAGCGCCCCGCGCCATCAGGCGTTCCTGTCTCATCAGTGAGAGGATACCCTAAGAAACCCTGTTCCCAGCCTAAACTTGCCCATTTGTCCCGGATGGCGCCGTGGACCTCGTGTGCGCCGGTCGCCGCCGTCCAGTAGATCGAGCCACCCTGGAAATGGTTGTAGCGTCCGACGCCGTTAGGAGTAAGGGGAGTCCCTGTCTCGCTGGTGGTCGGATTCCCCAGAAAGCCGCCTGCTCCTCCTAACTGATCCCATTTGATGCGAATGTCGCCATGTACCTCCGGCGCTATCTGATGCACCTCATAGACCATGTGCGCTCCGTTGTCTCCACCTCCGGTCGACGAACTGGTCTCGAAGTTCCCGGCATTCGGTCCACCAGTGAAATTCGCATTGCTGCTGTTACTTCCGGCCCATGGATTATCCCAGGCGAACCCCACGGTGAAGTCAGGGCCGGCCCAGTCGGTCTCACCTTCTGTTCCTGTTAGGAAACCGTCGCTCTGGGCGCCGAAAACCATGCTCGAGTGGGAGGGAATGTCATCTTTTGGCGGCACGGCCCACGTACCATGATCCTGGCGGTCACCAATCTTGTGGAGCGGGTAGTCGGTGTTATTGTCGATTTGCAGAGCGACGGACCGGCCTTCCTTCAGCACGCTTACGACCTCTGCAACGGCAGCGGCCACTGCTGCGCTTCCGAGTGCTGCAACAACCATGGCATGTCCTCCTTTTGCCGAACCGGCAATAATGAGTGGCGGGATGCCGCGCCTTCATGAGCGGCGACGGTGATTCCAGCCAACACGAAGCCCTGCTTTCGAGTCGCCTCTTTGTGAACTTCAAGACAATATTATACCACTGTAGGCATGGATTGTCAAATGACTGAATGGGTTCAGTAGGTTGCGACGCGAGGATACCGAAGCGTTTGGCGGGGGTTCGACCAGGGTACGCGTCCCGATGCTCTGGTGCGATCAGACCTCGTTGTACTCCCTCTCTCCCTGCCATTCCGATGATTGCATCGCGAGCAACCTGGCTTCCGCGTCGTAGCACTCCCGCCATTCTCCGTGAAAGGTTCGATCCATCCGCTCCAACGATCTGTTGATCTTCGGCCTGTGCGGCGGTACGACCCAGACGATATACGTTGCAACGATTAGCGATTCAGCAGTTGTAATGCATCGAGAATGCGGGAGACCCCACGTACCACGAAGAGAGTCTTTCGCCTGCGCGCTGATTCATTCAGCGCTTGTCGCTGAAATACTCGACCGCCGTGAGTCCCGCATGCTTTTTGGCGGAGAGATGACCGCCATACGGGGCGCGGAAGGTGCCGGAGGTCGGGGCGACATCGCCGTAATCGCGACCAACCGCGATGGTGAGGTAGTTGAGGCGGGGAATGCGACCGTGGGTGGGGTCGAAGGGGTGCGCGATCACGGATGCCGGATCGGCGGCATCGGGCAACAGCACTTCGACCCATGCGTGCGTGCCGCCCTCACCGAGCAAGTGACCGGAGACGTAGCGTGCGGGGAGGCCACAGAGGCGACAGAGCGCGAGCATCACATGCGCGTAATCCTGACAGACGCCGCGCCGGAGCGCCAGCGCCTCGGCGGCGGGGGTGCGAACATCCGTCGGGCCATACTCATAGGTCATCGCGTCGGAGACCCACGCATTGATGCGGTGCGCCAGCGCGAGCGGATCGCTTTCCTCTACCTGCAACGCCGCCGCGACCGCGCGCAGGGTATCGTCCGGCATCGTCAGGGGTGACGGGACGCCGAAGCGCGCGTCGGCGGGCGCGGCGAGGCGGATCGGGCCAGCCGTGGCGTCGCGCTCGATGACGATCCAGGCCGTGAAGTCTATCGCGCGCTCGACATAATCTACGCTGAGTCGTACGACGTGGTTGCCGAAGTCATCCCGCTCGCGCTGGATCGCGACGAGGGGCGCGGAGACTTCCAGTTTGTGTGTGACGAGGCGTTGTCCACCGTGCCGCTCTGGTGGAACGATGACGAGTCGCTGGCGAAGGTCGCGAATCTGACCGGGGTATTCGTAGCGCAGATGCTGATGGATCAGGTATGCCGTCCAGCGGACATTCTCCCACTCCACGTCATGATGATCGAAGGCGCCGAGTGAACTAATCATCGTCTCCAGCAAGTCCGCGTGCGTTTCCTCGCTCATGTCGCTCCTTTGCTTTCCGTTGCCACGACCGGCGTCGGCGCCGCTACTTCGTCCGCGACGACCGTCATCGAGAGGAACTGCGCCGGGCCATACGACGTAATCATCGCCACATCCACTGCGTCTCGTCCCCGCCCAACGGGAATTCGCCCGATACGCGGCACATTGAAGCGCGCGTCGCGTGTCCACCAGCGCCCGCTCAGGTACACCTCGAACCACGCGTGGAAGTCCATCGCGGGGTAGGGCGGGGCGATGTCAATATCGGGCATATAGCCGAAGACGTAGCGCGCCGGGATATTGAGCGCGCGGCAGAAGGTGACGCCCAGATGCGCGAAGTCGCGGCACACGCCCGCGCGCGCTTCGTAGATATCAACGGCGGTGGTGAGGGGAGTGCTCTGGTACTCGTGTCCATAGATGATGTTCTCATGAATCCAGTCGCAGACGGCCTGCACGCGCGCCCACCCCGGTTCCGTGCCGCCGAAGAACTCCCATGCGGCGCTGGACAGTTGGTCGGAGAAACAGTACCGGCTCGGCAGTGTGTACACGAGCACGTCGTCCGGCAGGTCTTCGACGCGCGCCTGCGTCGCGTGCGCGTCAACATCTTCTGTCTCTGCCGGTACATCAACCAGTGCCTCATAGCGCAGCACGCTGTCGCCTTCCGGCAGGATCACTCGCTGGCAGCGATTGCCGTAGAGGTCAATGAATGCATGGAGCGGTAGCCCACCCGTCTCCCACGATTCATGCCGCAGGCGGTGTGCGCCTTCACCGTGCGATTGCACAAGCACGGTCGCTGGCGTGGGCCACGTTGATGTATAGCGAAACTCACAGCCGACCTGTATCCGTTTCACGCGCGCACCTCCTCCAATAGTGTTGGTACGCAAGACAGGGATCGACGTGACCCCGCTTCTGACCGGGAACGCTCCCCGGACCCTTGCTGTTGCTGTTGTGGTTGCTGGCGGGGAATATCAGGTTCGTCGCGCTGACCGGGCATGTCGGTGGGAAACGCGCCCATCGTCTGCGTCGTACTTCCCATCGTTTGCATCATCGCGCCACGCCGCTGGAATTGCTGCATCGCGCCGAGCGTCTGGTACTGGATCAGTTTCCCTCGCCCGCGCGTGCCATTCGCGCGGCCGGCGGCGGAGAGGTCGTGCGCGTCATCGAGGACGGCGCCGCGTACCTCGACCGTGAGGGCGGCTTCCCCGCCGCCCCGATAGGTGCCACGGACGACTGCGACATCCGCGTAATCCCGCCCGGCGGCGATTTTCACATGCCGCCCCGTACAGACGGCGCCGACGGTGGGATCAATGCCGACCCAGCCATACGGGGGAATGTATGCCTCCGCCCACGCATGCGATGCGCCGCTCTCCTCGACATCGCCGAGGTAGCCGCTGACGTAGCGTGCCGGGAGGCCGAGATGGCGGCAGAACGAGATGAAGAGATGCGCGAAGTCCTGACAGACACCACTGCCGCCCGCGAGCACGTCCGCAACCGTTGACCGCACCGTTGTCACGCCGACCTGATACGTGAAGTGTGAGGTGATGTACGCTGCCCCGCGCAGGGCGAAGGCGTACGCGGAGGTTGTCGGGTCTCCCGCGAGCAGGTGGCGCGCCAGTACGCCGGACGCCTCTTCGAGGAGAACGAAGGTGCTGGGGCTGAGGAACTCGGCGTGATCGTCACTGAAGCCCGTATCGCTGACGAGGGTGGTCAGGGCGGGTGAGGCATCGGGCGCGCCGCCACGCGGGCCGAAAAGCGGTTCGTCAGCGCCGGCGAAGGTGACAATATCGCTCGTCGCCTCGATCGTCAGGCGATCATGCACGTACGGCACGCCGAAATCGTGAACGGCGTTGCCGTAGTAATCCTGATAGGTAATCATCGGCACGGGCGGGTCAATCACGAGATCGAAGTTGAGGCAGGTCTGCGTCTCGCTGGAGACGGGTTGCAGGCGCACCTCGTTGAAACTCTCATGCACGGGGCTGGCATAGGCGTAGCCGGTGCGATGGACGATTCGGTATCTCACGCGATGAACTCCTCCACACGCAGGACGCGGTGCGCGAAATACTGTTCCTGAACGCGCTCCCCGATATGATAGCATTGCCGCTGAATATCGGTGAGATAGTCATGCAGATCAGATGCAAACACCTCTTCCACCTGCTGGTAGGCGAGCGCGCTGTGCAGTTTCCCAACTGCCCGCATCGCTTCGCTCGGCGGGCTGATGACGGAAGATTCACGGCTCAACGCGCCGAACTCCCATTCCTGCGCGCGCGCTCCACCTTCCTCCATCCTGATATGGACGAGCGCATCCGCGATCTGACCGACGGAGAAGCGGATCGAGCGGGGAAAGATCGGGGAGAGGACGAGCATCTCAATCACGGCGCGCGGACGGACGGCGCTCCGGTACATTTTATGATACGCCTCGTAGGCGGAGAGCGAGCGGAGCACCGCGAGCCACTGGTGCCAGTCCCCCGGCGCGCCATCCGTCACCGGCAACCCCGCTGCCGCCTGCGCGAAGCCGGGGCCGCTGACGGGCGCATCAGGAGCGGCATCCGCGACGAGGAGATGGTATTTGACATCGAGCGCGCGGGCGGTCTTCTCGGCGCGTTCGAGGAACTTGCCCGCCTGAAGGAAATACCATCCCTCTTCGCGCGGCATCGTGCTATCCGTGATCCCCTGAAAGAGATGGCTGAATTCCTTCACGCTCTGGTAAAAATCGTGCGCGTTCTCCGCGCCAATCGGCGTCTCACCGCCCTCCTGCATGCGCTGCAATTCGAGATGGAAGCGGTTCAATACCTCCCACATCTCGCTGGCGATCTGATGGCGCATCGTGCGCGCGTTCTCCCGCGCCCGCGCGACGCAGGAGACAATCGAGTTGGTATTGCTCGGCGCGAAAGTAAGAAAACGCGGCACGCTCTCTTCATTCGCTTCATCGTGCTCCGCGAAGAAACCATCTGCGTCCCCGACGATGGTAATGAGCGCCTCCCAATGCCGCCGTCGCCGCGCCTCCGCGCCTTCCGACGCGCCCATCTCCAGCGTGTGATGATAGTTCACGTCCGTGATGCGCGCCGTATCCTCAGCCCGCTCCACATACCGCCCGATCCAGTACAGTGATTCCGCGATCCGGCTCAACATGGTCGCACCTGCGTGGGCGGACTGAGGGAGAAGACGGACGCGATAGATCGCTGTTGCATCGGCTCAGTCCGCGCGATCATCGGAGTACCCATGTGTCTTTGCTCCCGCCGCCCTGGCTGGAGTTGACGACGAGAGAGCCACGGCGGAGGGCAACACGTGTCAGGCCACCGGGGAGGACATCAATGCCGCTCGCGCCACTGAGAATGTACGGGCGGAGATCAACGTGCCGCCCTTCGAGATGGCCACCGTCGCCCGTCTCGTCCGCGATGAACGAGGGGTGGCGGGAGAGCGGTACGACGGGCTGCGCGATGTAGTTGCGCGGGTTGGCGATGATCTGCGCCCTGAACGTCGCGATCTCTTCGTCGCCGGCGGCGGGGCCGATCAACATGCCGTACCCGCCGCTCTCGTTCGCCGCTTTGACGACGAGCGATTCCATGTGATCGAGGACGTACGCGCGCTGGTCGGGATCGGTGAGCAGATAAGTGGGAACATTGGCGAGGATCGGCTCCTCATTGAGGTAGTAACGAATGATCGCGGGGACGTAGTGATAGATCACTTTGTCGTCCGCGATGCCCGTCCCGATCGCGTTGGCGAGGGCGACATTGCCCGCCCGCACCGCACCAAGCAGCCCGGCGATGCCGAGGACGCTATCAGGCCGGAAGGCGAGCGGGTCGAGGAACTCATCGTCCACGCGCCGGTAGATCACATCCACCGGTTCGCGCCCGCGCGTCGTCCGCATGTAGACGCGGTTATCAACGACGAAGAGGTCACGCCCCTCGACCAGTTCAATCCCCATTTGCTGCGCCAGGAACGCATGCTCGAAGTAGGCGGAGTTGTAGCTCCCCGGCGTGAGTAGCACGACGGTTGGGCCACCCGTACCGGGCATCGCGGGGCGGGAGGAGAGACCACGCAGGTTTTCCAGCAATTGCCCGGTGTAGTGACCGACGGGCCGCACGCCGTTCGTGGCGAACCAGTCCGGGAAGACGCGGGTCATGGTCGTGCGGTTCGCGAGGACGTACGAAACGCCGCTTGGGCTGCGCAGGTTGTCCTCCAACACGAGGTATCGCCCGGCAGCGTCGCGCACGAGGTCGGAGCCAACGATGTGGATGTACTGGTTGTGTGGCACGTCAATGCCGACGACTTCACGGCGGAAGTGGCGGGCGCGCACGACCAGTTGGCGCGGCACGAGGTGATCCGCGAGGATCAATTGATCGTGGTAAATATCGTGGATGAAGAGATTGAGTGCCTTGATTCGCTGCTGCAAGCCCGTTTCAATGATGCGCCATTCGTCTGCTGGGATGAGGCGGGGGATGAGATCGAAGGGAAAGATGCGCTCGGTGCCCTGCGCCGCGTCCGAGTAGACCGTGAAGGTGATGCCCTGATGGAGAAAGGCGCGGTTCGCGAGATCGCTCGCACGATGGAGGTCGCTCGCCGTCAGTTCCGCGAGTTGCGCGAACAGTGGGCGGTAGTGTGGGCGGGGAGCGATCCCGCCCTGTGGCAATGAGACGAACATCTCATCGTAAAAGCCGCCCGTGTCGTATCCAGCGGCGAGCGCGGTGGTCTGGAGCAATGGAGAAGAGGGCATCCCGACGTTTTCCAAACCCCATCACCTCTCTCACGCTGTTGCGTGGCTGCTTGCCCCTATCGTACGAGCGCGACGCGCGGGCGGCAAGGGGGCTGTTGCCCACAGCGGCCACTCTCTCTTTGTGCAAATGCGCGATTTGCGGAAGCAATCACTCACAACCTGTGCATGTGAGCATGATACTACTCGGCGGTCTTGACCCAAAGGATGTAATTATGTAAAATCCAACCATCGTTCCTATGTTGGATCACGTGCGATGGAGAAGAGGATGAAAGCGCAAAAGCAAACAACAAAGATCGTGCGGCAACTGCGTAGCGGCCAGATCACAATCCCCGTCGAGTTCCGGCGCGAACTCGGTATTGAGGGAGAGGGCATGCTGCAAATAACGCTCAAAGAGGGGGAGCTGCGAATCAGGCCGGTTCGCGCGACCGAGCAGGCGGCGGATACCTCGTGGTATCGCCAACTCTATGATTATTTCGCCCCCGTACGCGAGGAGATTGCCGCGCGGGGGATGAGCGAACAAGAGGTGAATGACGACATTGACGCGGCGGTGCGCGCAGTTCGTGCCGAGCATCCTGAGCGTGCTTAGCGTCGTCTTCGATACGGTCATCTTCGTCCGCAGCCTTATCAATCGCTCGGGACTATGGGGGCGGCTCGTCTTTACCCATGGAGAGCAATATCGCCTCGTTATCTCCGAACCGATAACAGTAGAAATCCTCGAAGTGCTGCACCGTCCTGAACTCACGCGCAAGTATCGTGGCGCTGCGAATGCCAACCTCCAAACAATCCTCGACATTCTCGCAAACGCTGAGATTGTCATCGTGGACGAGATCCCCTCTGTAAGCCGCGATCCCAAAGACGACAAGTTCCTCGCCACGGCGGCACAGGCCGGTGCGGACTACCTTGTCAGTGAAGATCAGGATTTGCTCGTGCTTCGGCAGTACGAAGGTGTCCGCATCGTGGACGCCGCAACGTTTCTCGATCTGCTCGATGCATAATTTGCCGTCAACCGGAAAGGACAATGCTTCGCGATGAGGCATGCGTGGCGTCTTCCCGGTCAGATCGCTACCCGGTTCTTCCGGCATGATGTCTGGAATATCGGCATCGTGGATGCACCGATTCATACCTTCCTGACGCCCGGCGCGCGGCCTCCGGTGTATTGGCTGCCAGAGCCGCCGCGTGGGTCATTCCTCGCCGACCCGTTCATGGTCGAGACGGACGATGGCCCCGTGATCCTCGCGGAGGGGTTCTCCTATGCCGATGGGAAGGGACATATCGCGGCGCTCGCGTCTACAGGGGAGGGCCGGTTCGGGCCGCCGACGCCGATCATTGTGGAGTCGGTGCATCTCTCCTATCCATATGTCGTGCGGCATGCGGGCCGCATCTTCTGTATCCCGGAGAGTGGCACGGCGCGTGCGGTCCATTGCTACGAGGCAACGGCATTCCCGTACGAATGGGAGCGACGCGCGACCCTGATCGAAGGGTTTGCCGCCCTCGACGCGACGATTTTCCAGCACGAGGGCCGGTGGTGGCTGCTCTGCTCCGCGCAGGACGGCACGCCGGGTACGACACTCCACGCCTGGTCCGCCGAGGATTTCCTCGGCCCGTGGACGCCGCATGCCGCCAACCCCGTGAAGCGCGATCTCCGTTCCAGCCGCCCGGCCGGAACGCCCTTTGTCCACGACGGCTCCCTCTACCGCCCCGCGCAGGATTCCACCCACACCTACGGCGGTGCGGTCGTCATCAATCGCATTCTCTGTCTCACGCCGACCGCGTTCGCGGAAGAACCAGTCGCCACCGTCGCGCCCTACGCGGACAGCCCCTATCGCTATGGCCTCCACACGCTTTCCGCCTGCGGACAATTCACGGTCATTGACGGCAAGCGCCATCGCTTCATCCCGCACGAGTTCCGTCGCGTGCTGGGGAGCGTCGGCATGCGTTTTCGCCCGTAACCGCTGGCCGCCGACCACAATGCTATACTCGCGTCAATGGATTGGTGGTCGCAGGCTTTCCAGCCTGTCCCCGGCGCCGGGAGGCAAGGAACATTCTCACCCCGATCGAACGTGAACGACGTGCCAGCGACGACGCAGCGTCTGTCGTACGGGATGCACGACGCAGTGTCATCGTGCAATGTGGGTTGGTCGCGCTACTCGTCGTCCTCTTTTTCGCGCTCGGCGTGATCGTGAAATCGGGCCGCACTCTCGCCTTTGATGAGCGTGCGCACCACTTCGTCCGGGGTCCGGTCCCGACGGGGTTCGAAGAGGACGATAGCTCGCTGCGCACGCGATTCATGCATCTTGGACCGGACATCGGCACGGCGACGATCCTCTTCGCGCCCCTCACCGCACTCGCTCTGATCGGCCTCCACCGCCGTCGTGCCGCCGCACTGATGATCGCCAGCCCGGTCGGCGCTCTCATCCTGACACTCTGTCTGAAGGGCGTCTTCCAGCGCGCGCGCACCGTGCATACCTGCCACTACGGGCCGCTCTGCGTCATCGGCTACCTCTTTCCCAGCACGCACACGATTCTGACCATCGTCACGTATGGCCTGATCGGCGCGCTGATCGCCCGGCGATGTGCGGGCGTGCGGCAGGTGTTTGTCATTCTTTTTGTCATGGTCGTTGTCGGCTTCGTTGCGGTCAGCCTCGTCTATCTGAATACCCATTATCTCACGGACGTGATCGGTGGCCTCTTGATCGGGAGCGCCTGGCTGATCGTTTCGCTCCATCTTTTGCGCCACATCGAGGCGTAACTGCACGCATTCCCCGACACAAATCCATGTCTCAACGCGCATTTGCGTTGAAGGCGTCATACATTGCGATGATAGACCGTTATACAAATAGAGATGGGCAGCAACACATGTGTGTCCGTCAAATACCCTGTGCCTCGGCGCTGATGAACCTGACGAATCGGTGGACAAACGGAAGCAACGGC
The DNA here is from genome assembly GCA_030853625.1 of Chloroflexota bacterium. Taxonomy (GTDB): domain Bacteria; phylum Chloroflexota; class Chloroflexia; order Thermomicrobiales; family JALYUS01; genus JALYUS01. The sequence continues at coordinate 2,602 of JALYUS010000437.1, read as the reverse complement.
GGAGTCTGGCGTCATTTTCTGAACGGACTGTCATCGGGAACCGCTTGACATGATAGCCAGTACGCAATTGAACTGCGGTATCGTTCTTACATCGAGTACGGGAAGGCAGTCAACCGACTGACGAACCGTAAAAGGGAACAGTATCGCGGAGGGTTTGACAATGATTCCGACGGGTAATGCGAACGGCAAGACGGAACAGGAAATGACGGATCAGGTAATCAGCGCGGCGCCGGTGCTTGTGACCGGGGCAGCGGGCTACATCGGCTCGATCCTCGTCCGACGGCTGTTGCATCGCGGCTACCACGTCCGCGTGCTGGATCGTCTGATGTACGGCGACGACGCGATTCGCGACGTTCTCTCCCACCCGCGTCTGGAGATGGTCGTCGCGGACTTCCGGGACCGGATGGTTGCCGCCCGCGCCGTGCAGGGCGTGAGCGCGGTCATCCACCTCGGCGCGATCGTCGGCGATCCGGCCTGCGCGATTGACGAAGACTTCACGATTGGCACGAACTTCGAAGCGACCCGCATCCTTGCCGACGCCGCCAGGCGGGCGGGCGTCGGACGGTTCGTCTTTGGCTCAACGTGCAGCGTCTACGGTGCGAGCGCGGAGATGCTCGACGAGACCTCCGCCCTCAACCCCGTCTCGCTCTACGCGAACACGAAGATCGCCGCCGAGCGCGCGCTCCTCGACCTGCGGGATGCCGATTTCGCCCCGGTCATCATGCGCTTCGCGACAGCCTACGGCCACTCCTACCGCCCGCGCTACGATCTGGCGGTCAATGTAATGACGGCAAAGGCGGTCACGGACGGACAGATCACGATCCACGGCGGCGATCAGTGGCGGCCGTTCGTTCATGTGGACGACATCGCCCGCGCCCTCGTTCTCGCCCTCGAAGCGCCGGTTGCGACGGTCGCCGGTGAGACGTTCAATGTCGGCTCGGACGAGCAGAATCACCAGCTGAAGGAAGTCGGCGAGATCATCCAGCGCCTCATCCCGCACGCCGCCGTGCTGACGAACGACCTGGTGACAGACAAGCGCAACTACTACGTGCAGTTCACGAAGATCCGCGAGACGCTCGGCTTCACGCCGGCCCACACACTTGTGGAGAGTATTTTTGAGATGAAGGAGGCGCTCGATACCGGCGAGGTGCTGGATTACCAGGATCGCCGGTACAACAACCATCAGTTTCTCAGCCAGATCGTCAGCGAGGTCGCGCGGCAGCGCCGCCCATTCGCCACGAGCGCCATCGCGATCACTAGCACGATGACCCAATTGATGTCCGCCGCCTGTGATGACTAAGGGAAGCAGTCGGTAGTTGGCAGTCGGCAGTCGGGAGAAGCGATTTACTTATCTGTCGGCTACCGCCGCCTGCCGACTGCCGACTCGTAACAGCAGGAATGGAGAAAACGCCGTGGTTCTTGAAATGATGCCGAAAACGCAGCAGAAGATCTATCTCTCGCCGCCCCACATGTCCGGCCTCGAACAATCCTATGTGCAGGATGCCTTCGCGACGAACTGGATCGCGCCCTTAGGACCGCATGTGGACGCCTTCGAGCGGGAGTTCTGCGAGATCACCGGCGCGGCGCACGCCGTTGCCCTCACCTCCGGCACTGCTGCCCTCCACCTGGCGATGATTCACCTCGGCGTCGGCCCCGGCGACGAGGTACTCGGCTCGACCTTCACCTTCTCCGCCAGCGTCAACCCGATCGCCTACTGCGGCGCGCGCCCGACCTTTATTGACAGCGAGCGCACCTCCTGGAACATGGACCCGGCGCTCCTGCGCGAAACGCTGGCGAAGCGGGCGGCAACGGGCAAACTGCCGAAGGCCGTCATCGTCGTGGATCTCTACGGCCAGGCTGCTGACCTCGACGCCATCAACGCCGCCTGTGACGACTACGGCGTGCCGCTCGTTGAGGATGCCGCCGCCGCTGTCGGTACGACGTACAAGGGGCGACACGCGGGCACACTCGGCAAATTCGGCGCTTTCTCCTTCAACGGCAACAAGATCATCACGACCTCCGGCGGTGGCATGCTCGTCTCGGATGATGGCGAGGCGATTGCCCACGCGCGCAAACTGGCGACGCAAGCGCGCGATCCGGCCGTCCATTACCTGCACACGGAGATCGGCTACAACTACCGCCTCAGCAATATTCTCGCGGGGGTCGGGCGCGGTCAGTTAGTAGTGATCGAGGATCGGGTCGCCAGGCGGCGCGAGAACTACGCTGCGTATGCGCGCGCGCTCGGCGACGTACCCGGCATCACCTTTCAGCCGGAAGCGCCCTGGGGTCGGCACACCCGCTGGCTCGTGAATATTCTCATTGATCCGCAGGCGTTCGGCGCGGATCGCGAAGTTGTGCGGCAGGCGCTGGCAGCGGAAGAGATCGAGTCCCGCCCGTTGTGGAAGCCGATGCACACGCAGCCGGTTTTCGCGGGGTGCGAGTATGTCGGCGGCGCGGTGGCGGAAGAACTGTTCGAGACGGGGCTTTCGCTGCCCTCCGGCTCGACGCTCACTGAGGACGATCTGGCGCGCGTCGTCGGCGTGATCCGCCGCTGCGTCCGCTAAAGAAACGTGAACGCACACTAATTGAGAAGGGAACGTAA
>JALYUS010000409.1 GCA_030853625.1 Chloroflexota bacterium | reverse complement strand
CAAGGCGGCGATCGCGGTCAGCCTGCTCGCGCTCGTTGGCAGCGGCGACGACGTGCTCATCCTCGATCCCGGCTGGGTCTCGTACTCCCCCGCCACGCAACTCGCGGACGCCACGCCCGTGCAGGTGCCGCTCTCGCCGGACGACAACTGGACGATCACGGCGGACCGCATTCGCCCGTATATCACGCCGCGCAGCCGCGTGCTGATCTTCAACTCGCCCAATAACCCGACCGGGCGCGTCGCCACGCGGGCCGAATTGGACGCCGTCGCGCAGGTGGCACAAGAGCACGATCTGATCGTCATTTCGGACGAAATCTACGAGAAACTGATCTACGACGGCCATACGCATACGAGCATCGCCTCGTTGCCCGGCATGCAGGAGCGGACGATCATCGTCAATGGCTTCTCGAAGCCCTATGCGATGACCGGCTGGCGGCTGGGGTACGTCGCCGCGCCGCGCGATCTCGTCACGCAGATCGCGACGATCCACAGCCATACGGCGACGTGCGCCACCTCGTTCGCGCAAGTCGGTGGCGCGGCGGCCTACGACGGCCCGCAGGAATGCATCACGACGATGAATGCCGCGTATGACCGTCGCCGTCGTCTCGTCTCGGAGGGCCTTTCCGCGCTGCCGGGCATTACCTGCCCGCTGCCCGAAGGCGCGTTTTACGCCTTCGCAGACATCCGCGGCACGGGCCTGACTTCCACGGAATTCGCGACCCGTCTCCTGCAATCGCAGTACGTTGCCGTCACCCCCGGCGATGCCTTCGGCCCCGCCGGCGCGGGCTACGTCCGCCTCTCCGTCGCCAATAGCGACGCGATGCTCCAGAAAGCCGTCGAACGCATCGGCGCCTTCGTTCGCAGCCTGTAAATACAGTGGGCAGTGGGCAGTGAGAAAGCGGAAGGTGCACTCTCTCTTCCTCCTGCCCACTGCCCACTGTTCAGCGTGCGAGTACGTCCTGCAATTGCCTGATCGCCCAGGCGGTCATTGTCTCGTCGCGCAGGATGAAGGCGAAATAGTGGGGGAGTTGCAGCGCAAGCCGCGTGTGGAATGCCGCCTCAAGCGCGCGGATATGCGTCTCATCCTCGCCCGTCGCGCCGTATCCGCGCATGAAAGGTGCATACGCCGCCGGGCCGCACCAGAAGGTGATCCAAGCGAGATCGTGGACCCAACTGGTGATCGTTGCGTTGTCCCAGTCAATCAGCACTGGCCCATCCGCAGTCTGGATCACGTTGTCACCGGACGGATCGCCATGCACGAGAACTGGCTGCACAGGGAAATCAATCGCCGCGTAGCATCGCTCCAGCCGCTCTTGCCCCGCAGCGATGAGCGCCGCGTCCGCCTTCCCGGCGTCTACCAGGGCGTGCAGCTCCTCAACCCGATCCTCCGCGCGCATGAACGCGACGAGGTCCGGGAATTGCTCACCGCTGCTGCGGAGCGGCGGGAAGCCAAAGGTGTCGAATCGCACCGCATGCACCTGGCGAAGCAGTGCCGCGACCGCCGCGCAGAAGGCATCGCGCGATACGCTCCCATCTTTCAGCGCATCGCTGACGAGCGGCCCGGTAATCCATTCACCAATGAGAAAGCCGTGCGGGAAGTATGCATCGGTCGCGTCGAAGTAGCGCGTCTCCGCGTGGCGAATGCCGACCCGCGCGAGTGTCTCCTCGACAAATGTCACTGTCTCGCGGCGGGGAACGTGCGCGTAGCGGAAGACCTTGACGAGCATTGGTCCGCCATCCGCCTCGACGCGGAAGGCATACGTGACCTGCCCCGACAGCAACCGCTCGACGGATCGCACATGGCAGCCCAATGCCTCATGCAAGACGGTGGGAAGCCGCTGTGCGATCTCCTCCGTATATTCAAAAGTCATCGTATCCATCCTCAGTCGCGCGGATCAGCGGCGGAGGGCGCCGCCGACGCGGACCATTTCGCCGGTTGCGGCGGCGAGGCGGACTTTTTCGAGCACGGGCAGCACCCAGCGGGCATCGAGGAGCGATTGCGGGGCGGTCGCGCCCGTGCGGATCGTCTCGACGAAGGTTTCCATCATGCTGATAGCCGGGTGCGGCAACCAGTCTTCGCGGGTTGTGCCACCCGCGCCGGTGATGGTGATCGCCTGATTGGTCGGATTGGCGCGGAGGACGGCATCGCGGCCGAGGAATTCGACGCTCACTTCCTCCGCTTGGGGGGAATCGTCGGGCAGCGAGCGGGCGACTTCGAGCGTTGCGACCACGCCGTTCGCGAAGCGCAGGATGATCAGCGCCGCATCCGCGCGATCCGGCCCTTCGCCCGCTCCGTCGGTGAACAACCGCTCGGCCATTACCTGCACGCGCTCGACTTCCGCTTCGACGAGCCAGAGGGCGACATCAATTAGCGGCAGGGCGACATCGGTGAAGAGATCGCCCGCAATCGCGCGAGTCGTGCGATGGGCGGCGAAGAGCGAGATCGGTGCGCCGATACTTCTGCGGCGCGCGTGCATCGTCGCCAGCGGCATCCAGTGGCGGAGCGGATTGGGCGCGTAGACCATCACCCCCGCATCCGCCGCGCGCAGAATGAGCGAGTCGAGTGTCGAGAGGTCGCCCGCCACGGGAACGGGGCAACAGACCGGAACGCCTGCTTCCAGCGCCGCGACGATCAAAGCGGCGCGATCGGCGACTGGCGCGGCAACGCAGACTGCCTCCGCG
>JALYUS010000427.1 GCA_030853625.1 Chloroflexota bacterium | reverse complement strand
GATATGGAAGTCGCGCATATCATGTCGCTCATGGATCGGGCCTACGAAGCAGGCAGCAGGCAGCAGGCAGCAGGCAGCAGATAGCAGGCAGCGGGCGGTGCGAGTGAGCGTTGCATGACGATTCAGAACTACAGCGCCTTGTTCGCGTGGCAGCGGGCGATGGATTTTATCGAATCTGAGGGCGTTTCCTCAGCTCGACTTTCCCCAATCAAGCGACGTAACAGAGCGTCTCGGTGAAGCGTTCGATGAGGACGCGGGGGATTTGTACCATCTCCGCGTCCTCACCGGAGATGCAAAAAGTCTCATGCGCCCAGATCTCCCGTCGCACCAAGTCGAGCGCGTCCGCGAAGGTCGGCGTTCGCTTTCGGTACCACGCCGCCTGCCGGATGACGCCGAGATGCGCGGTCAGGTGCGGATGCGCGAGCAGGGTGACCAGCGAAAAGAGGCCGAGCAGCACGGGCGTCGTGCGGCGGATTGCCTTGTCCGTCCATTGCCGCTGCGTTTCGACGCCGAGATGCCGCCGTGCTTCCTCGAATGCTGCCCAGAGGGCGCCCGCTTCCATTTGCCAGCGTCGTACGAACCACGCGATGATCTGCTCGGGGATGACCGTCAGATCGGTACAAAGCAGCGCCTGCGTGGCGAACTTCCCGTGTGGATCACGAATCAGCACCCGGCGCATCGGCACGGGTGGCAGTCCGCTGTGGTACCAGACGGCGGTCTCGTCGGTCAGTTCAATCGTCCGCTCTCCCTTGCCGTACTAATCGGTCACCGTGACCGCCTGCCAATCGGTGGCGGGATCGGTCGCCCGTGCCGTCAGCGTCGGCAACCGTTTCCCCTTCTGTCGCGGGCGACCGATCTGTCCGGGTACGCGGGGTGGGGCTGGTTCGTAGAGCGCCGCATCAAGGCGCAAGCGGGTAATCACTGTGATCGGATGTGGCAAGGCGATACAGCGGGCGAGCAAGCGAATCGCGGCATAGCCGCTGTCCGCGACGGCGACGATTGCGCGCTCGGGCCACCAGCGACGTACGACGAGCAGCAGTTGCCATGCCCAGTCGGTCACGGCTTTGTGCCGTTTGCCCTGCGCGAGATTGGCGCGCTCGGAGGGCGCAAGGGCGGTCAGGAAGGGGAGCGCCCAGACGCGCCGTGCCCACGGGATCGGGGTGAGCAACATCACCGAGACCCAGCGCAACCCGGTCGCCTTGACGAAATGACTGTGGCTGCTGCGCACCGCATCGCGGTAGACCCCCTTGGCGGCGATCTGCGCCCCCGTGCGTCGTTCCACCGTCTCATCGACGCCGATGACGAGCGGGCCATCAGGCACGAAGGCCGCGACGAGCAGGCGCAACAAGAACCGGCTGGCCGCAAGCGATGACCACGACGCCCGATTGAGGACACGATGATAGCGTTGGAAGTGCGGGGAGTCTCCCAAGCCGACGACGCGCAGAGCGGCGGTGACGGTGCGTTGGGCAGGCGTGAGGATCGCTCCGGCAAGCAGCACCTGCACATGCGCCCAGACCCGTTTGGAAAAGAGTGGTACGAAGGGGCGCAGCAGCAGTATCATCGCGGGCGGTAGGGTATGCATTCGGTACCTCCTCTTGGTCGAGTGGTATCGAGCATACCCCGCCGCTTCACCTCATGCCAATTGGGGAAAGTCGAGCTTAGGCACTCCGCCGTCATCGTTCACCGTCTTTGCGGAAGAGCCTGGCTCATACGGCTCAGTCCACTCGATTCATAGGGTCAGTGCCATGCTGATCGCCCACATGCGCTCCTGGAGCGCCTCGTCGTAGGAGATCGGCACCGAGCGCGCCTCCTTCCCCTTGTTGAAATACGTGCCGCTCACCCCCGCCACTGCGGGCGACGTCGCCAGGTAGAGCGCGGTCCGCGCCCCCCGCTCCGGGCTGGGCAGGAAGCGTTTGATGATGCCGAGGAACAGGCGGGCGAGCGGCGGCGCCACGTCGTCGACGATCTTCGTCGCCGTGATGCCCGGATGCAGCGCATTGACCGTGACGCCCGTCCCCGCGAGCCGCCGCGCCAGGGCGTAAGTGCAGAGCACCATCGCCAGCTTCGCCCGGCCGTAGACCGCGAACGGCACGAAGGTGCGCTCGCTCTGGAGATCGTCCAGGTCGATCGTCGTGGCCATGGACGCGGACGCCACATTGACGATCCGCGCCGGTGCGCCGGTTGTCAGGCGGTCGAGCAGCAGGTTGGTGAGGAGGAAGGCGGACAGGTGGTTCACCGCCAGGTTCAGCTCGATGCCATC
>JALYUS010000426.1 GCA_030853625.1 Chloroflexota bacterium | reverse complement strand
GTCTCGGCACGCGCGGCGGCACTCAGGACGCCGACGATGTGACCGACCGCGCGGATCGGCACGGAGGCAAGTGTGTGGTACGCGCGTGCTCGTGCCGCGTTCGCAAGCGGCGTTGCGAGCGCGGCGTCACGAAAATCGAGCAGCCGAGGGGTATTCTCCGCGACGACACGCGCTTCGAGAATATTCTCCGGTTGCCGCGCCGCTCGTTCCTCGATAATGTGGCGGATTGGCGCATCATCGTCCGGTGTCTGGGATGCATAGGCGGCGAGGTGAACACGTTTCTCGAACGTCACAACCGAGGCGGAATCCGCCCATTGTGCGGTGAGTTCCGCAAGCGTTTGGAGAGTTGCCGACTCCGAAGCGACGGAGTTGCAAGCCTGCGCCACCGCTGCGACAAAGGCCGCGTCGCGCTCGCGCCGCGCGCCGTCCGCCACACGCTGCGCCAGCTCGCTTTCCAATTCCTTGCGCGACGTGATGTCCCGGATTACGCCGATCCCCCCAACAATCTTGCTCTCCTCCCGCCAGGGCGAGAGCGAGACGAGCGTATCGAGCCATCGCCCATCTTTGTGGCGCTGGCGGTTCTCGATATGTGTGAAACTCTCCCCATCATTGAGTACACGATCCCAGAGACCAGCCATCTCCGGCGCATCGTCGAGCGGGACGAGAGGAGAATGCTTGCCGACTACTTCGTCGGCGGTATAGCCGAAGAGCCGCTCCGCCCCCTTGTTCCAGCCGGTAACGACGCTTTCCCGGTCGAGGCGGATGATCGCGTCCGCCAGGTCTTCAAGCAGCATTTCGAACCGCTGACGCGCATGCTCCGCCTCAGTATAGAGCCGGGCATTCGCCACTGCCTGCGCCGCCAGCGGTGCGAACCGCTCGACAATCCGCACGTCGTCATCGGTGAAGGCGTGCGTCTCGCGGCGCGACGCGACGAGTACGCCAACCGGGTTATCTCCGACCATCAACGGCAGCATCAAATAACTGCGCACGCTTGTTGCCGGGGGCAGGGCATCCGGCCCCCGGCGCAGAACGCGCACATCAGCGTAGAGATCGGGTACATTGACCGACTGGCGATGTCGGTACACCCACCCGGTGAGGCTACCGTGAAGCGGGCGGGGCTGCGTCGTCGGATAGCGCTCGCCTTCTCCTTCGATACGCGCGGCAACCTGGATGAGCGCGTCCGATGTGAGGCCGTCCAGATAAATCGAGGAAGAAACGCAGGGAACGAGCGCCATCAGGCCACGCAGAATCGCGTCCAGCGTTGCCGTACGGTCGAGTGATCGGTTAACCTCCGCAATCGTCTCGCCGAGCGTCGCGAGTTCGGCACGCCGACGCGCGCTGATGAGCGCAGCGCCGTAGAGCATGCCGATCTCTTCGAGCGCCGCCGGGGCATCCACGCCAATATAGCGTGGCACGGCATTGATTGCCTGGATAATGCCAAACCGGCGATCGCCAATTGTCACCGGGAATGATACGAGATTGAAGGGCGGTGCAACACCGAGCGCCCCAAGTGCGGCGCGCGCATCATCGGAAGGCGCGTATACTGGGAGAATGACTGGGGCTTGATCGCGCAATGTCCGTGCGGCGATGCTGGCATCTTCGGCATGGTGAAGGGCAATCGCATCGCGTGATAGCGCCGCGCCGATCGTCGCGTGCGTCATGACGATCGTGCTGTCCACCGGATTGAAGGTGTAAAATGCGGTCGCGCCGCTACCAAGCGCCGCACTCACCGCGAACAGCGCCGCGCCGGTCGGATCAGGCGCATCCATCGCCTGCACGAGGCGCGTTGCCAGTGACAGGGCCGAATACGAACCAGTACGGGCGACCATGGACGATGGCACCTCAAACGAGCAACAACGGTACGTACGATGAAGATGCACCGGCATCCTAACGATCCGCCACCCGTTTTGTCAATGTGAGTGTAACGAAGCAGGCAGCAGGCATCATGGGGCGAATTATGGCTGGCGGATTTTGCCCGCCAGCCCTTGAATCAGTTGCCCGACCTCAGTAGCCTGCTCCATTGCTGGTGTGCAGACTGGTTCGTCGTAATAGCGAAGACGAAGCCCGACAAGTAAATGCGTCTCCGCTTCACGGGGCGATCCATGCGCAATAGCGAGAAAATGCAGGAACTCCTTATCGCTTCCCCGCCCTTGCCCCTCTGCTATATTCGCGGCCAGAAACCGAGGCTCGACGCACTTGACTCGTCAAGCCGTACACCTCGTCCTTCGGTAAAGTCCGTGTCACGCGAACAAGTCGCTGTAGTCTGAATCGTCATGCAACGCTCACTCGCACCGCCCGCTGCCTGCTATCTGCTGCCTGCTGCCTGCTGCCTGCTGCCTGCTTCGTAGGCCCGATCCATGAGCGACATGATATGCGCGACTTCCATATC
>JALYUS010000380.1 GCA_030853625.1 Chloroflexota bacterium | reverse complement strand
CTCCAGCGATCACCCATCCTACAACCCCCTCAGTTACCACCTCGGCAGCGTCTGGCCGGTCGAGAACGGCACGATCGCGTTGGGCTTCGCGCGCTACGGCTGCTGGGACGAACTCCACCGGTTATCTGAGGGCATCTTTGCCGCCACCGATCTCTTTGTGGGAAACCGGCTGCCGGAAGTGATCGGTGGGTTCTCGCGGGACGCGGCGCATCCGCATCCGGGCATCTATCCCGGCGCGAACGAGCCGCAGGGGTGGTCGGACAGCGCCATCATCCTCGTCGTTCAGGCGCTCCTTGGCCTTCTGCCGATCGCACCACTCGGTGTGCTACTCGTCGATCCGCACCTGCCGCCATGGTTGTCGGATCTGCGTCTGGAAGGGATCCGTGTCGGGCAGTCCCGGCTCGATCTCGCCGTCACGAGAATGCAGGAGAGGTCGCGTTACCGGGTGACGGGTCGCGCCGGACATGTGCGCGTGCTGCGACAATTGGCGCCGCAGGCGCCGGAGATTGGGCTTGGCACGCGCGTGCTGACGGCCCTCGATTCGCTCGTCCATTCGTGACCGGGCGAGGATGCAGAAGGGGGCGACTGATGACAGACCGCGAGCAGAACGAACAACGACAGCGCCAGATTACCACGCTGCTTGACTATCCGGGGATCGGCGCGCTCACAGTGGGAGCGATTGCCAGAAACATGGGTATCTCGGTGGGGGAGGTCCACACGCTGCTCGATGCGATGGTGGCATCGGGCCAGCTGGCACGACGGACGGATGATCGCTTCGCGCGGCCTGATCCGGTGCGCGATGGTCGTGCGGATCACCAGGCGAAACTGCGGGCAGGGATCTGAAGCGGATGATCGCCACCGGTATGGACGATTGGCAGGAACAACTCAGGAGAGAGTCATGAACGCTGAACAGCAATCGCAGCCGAAGATCTGCCTAATCGCCGCGCTGTCAGAAAACTGTGTCATCGCCCGGGACGGGAAAATTCCCTGGCAGCTGCCCGGCGATGCGAAACGGTATCGGGAGAAAATAGACGGTCGGGTGATCATCGTCGGCCGGAAGACCTTTGACCGGACGTACCGGAATGATGTGAGTATCGTCGTGACGCGGCAGGACGACTATCTGCCGCCGATTCCCGCAACGATTGTCCATACCGTTCGTGATGCCCTGCGTGTCGCGCGGGAGAAGCTCGCCGACGTTCGCGCCGAGAAGCGGGATGAGATCTTTGTCATCGGTGGCGGCGAGATATTTCGACAAACGATTGACACCGCAGACAAACTCTACCTGACGATCATTCATCGGACGATTGAGGGCGATACGTTTTTCCCTGATTACGCAGCGTTTACCAGAACGGTGTTCGAGGAAACACACGAAGAGAATGGCTATCACTATACCTTTCTCAGTCTGGAAAGAGCGCTCGTCTGACCGGGGGAGAGGAAGCATTGGCCGCACGGCGCACCAATGAACAGGTACGAAGGAGTGACGCGCTATGCAGATAATGTTTGCCAGTCTCGGCTTTCCTCTCTGGTTGCGCCTCGCCCACTACGTCAATCTCCTCTTCGTCGGCCTCCTGATCCGTAGCGGCGTCGAGATCCTCGGCGCGCACCCGCGCTTTTACTGGAACGATGGCTGCACGCCCGGCTCGGAGTGGATCAAGTTCACGAAGAAGGTCGTGCCGACCGAGCCGGGCGTCGTCTACACGGGGCGCGATGAGGAGATGGCCATCTCCCCGCTGCTTGCTCTCCCCGGTAAGAAGAACCTCGGCCTGGGCCGCCACTGGCACGGCGTCTCCAACATCTTCTGGCTCCTCAATGGCATTGTCTACGTCGTCCTGCTCTTCACGACGGGCGAGTGGCAACGTCTCATCCCCACCACCTGGTCCATCTTTCCGGGGGCGTGGCACGCGCTTGTGACCTATCTGCATTTCCAGGTCCCGCCGCTGGCTGACTTCCGTCCCTACGATCCGCTCCAGCAACTGACCTATGCCTTCGTCGTTTTCGTACTCGGGCCGGCGATGCTGCTGACCGGCATCGCCATGTCCCCCGCGATCGCCGCCAGCGCCCCCTGGTACATCAAACTGTTCGGCGGGCGGCAGGTGGCGCGCAGTCTCCACTTCCTCTGTATGACGGTGTTCGCGGTCTTCGTGATCCTGCACGTCACGCTCGTGTTGGTGGTCCACTTCCGTGAGAACATCGGCAACATCGTGCTCGGCACGCCGAATGGGCACTTCCGGCTTGCCGTCACTATCGCGATCATCGCCCTGCTGATCGTCCTGGCTATCTATATCTGGACCTCATGGTACTCCCTCCATCATAAGCGTCGGGTGCAGGTTGCCCTCGACCACATCGAAGCGCCGATCAGGACGCTTGCGTTGCACAACATGGCGTCGGGGCAGCACTATCGGGAGTCGGACATCTCGCCCTATCTCTGGGTCAACGGTGCGCCACCGGGGGATGAAGAAAGCCCTGAGTTCGTCGCGCTGATAGCCGACGGCTTCCGGGAGTGGCGATTGGAAGTGGGCGGGCTGGTGGAACAGCCGCTCAGCCTCTCCCTCGATGACCTGCGCGCGCTGCCCGCCCAGGTGCAAACCACCAAACACAACTGCGTGCAAGGATGGTCGGGTGTCGGCAAATGGCAAGGGGTGGGCGTGACCGAGATCCTCAATCGTTGCCAACCGCTGCCCGAGGCGCGCTACCTCAAATTCACCTCGTACGGTTTGGATCAGTTCACCTATGGTGGCAAACCCCGTCGGCCCTTCTACGAGGTGATCGACATGCTGCTCGCGACCCACCCGCAGACGATCCTTGCCTACGAACTCAATGATGCGACGCTGCCGTTGCTGTATGGCGCTCCGCTCCGCCTGCGGATCGAGACGCAGTTGGGCTACAAGATGGTGAAGTTCCTGCGCTCCATTGAACTGATTGCCGAGTATCACACCGCCGGCGACGGGCAGGGCGGCTCGCGCGAGGACACGATGTATTATGGTCGCGGAGCCGAAATCTGAGCGATTTCGATCCGGCGCGACGACTGGGACGAGCGAGCGCCCGCCGTTGCATGTGGAATATGCATGGCAGCCGTGGCACGGTCTTCTCATCAAGAAAGGTTGGCGGGCGAATGACGACACCGAGAGATGACGCAACGATCCCGTGGTCGCAAGGCGCGTCTGCGAGCGATCCCGTGCTCCTCGCTGTCCGTGCCGCGACATTGCGGGCGCTGCATCACGCCCCGGAACCGCTCGTGCTGCCGAATGCATGGGACGCGGCGAGCGCCCGGATCGTCGCCGAGGCCGGGTTCCCCGCCGTCGCGACGACGAGTAGCGGTGTTGCCGCGTGCCTCGGTTGGGCCGATGGCGAGCAGACGCCGCCCGTGGAGATGTTTGCCGCGATTGCCCGGATCGCCCGCGTCGTCACAGTGCCGGTGACTGCCGATCTCGAAGGTGGCTATGGGCTGGGCGCAGATGAGTTCGTCGCGCGCCTGCTGGCGACGGGTGCGGTCGGGTGCAACATCGAGGATACCGACCGTTCCGGTCACAGCCTCCTGCGCGACCCGGACGCCCAAGCGGAATACCTCGCCGCCGTCAAGCAGGCCGGATGCGCGGCGGGTGTGGACATCGTGGTGAACGCGCGGATTGATGTCTTCGTGCGCCAGTTCGGTGCGCCGGAAGAGCGCGTGACGGAGGCGATCCGGCGGGCGCGTCTCTATCTGGAAGCCGGGGCGGATTGCATCTATCCAATCTTTGTCCGCGAAGAAGCGGCCATCGCGGCATTGGTCGCGGGCATTGCCGGGCCGGTGAACATCTTCGCGCTGCCCGATGGGCCATCGCTGTCCCGACTGACGGAACTCGGTGTGGCGCGGATCAGTTACGCCGGCCGACTGCATCGAGCTGCGTTCGCGGAGCATCTGCGCTGCGTGCAGGCGATCCGTACCCGTGCGGGCATGTGACGCGCGTGGCGCGAAGAACGACCATGATCCGAACGGCACGCCGATAATGAGGGGATAACCATGCGCGAACCGGCGTACGATATGGCAATTATTGGTGCAGGCATCCTGGGACTGGCCACCGCGATGGAATTCCTCTCTCGCTTCCCCGCGTTACGTCTGATCGTGCTGGAAAAGGAAGCCGCGATTGCCCAGCACCAAACCGGGCACAATAGCGGGGTGATCCACTCGGGTATCTACTACGTCCCTGGTTCGCTGAAGGCACGACTCTGCGTGACGGGGAGAGCCAAACTCCTCGCCTTCTGCGATGCGCATGCGATCCCGTATGATCGGTGCGGGAAGGTGATCGGCGCGACGGACGCGGAGGAATTGCCGCGCCTCGACCAACTCGCCGAGCGTGGCCGCGCGAACGGCGTGGCCGGTCTAGAGATGATCGGCCCGGAACGGCTGCACGAACTCGAACCGCATGCGGTCGGAATCAAAGCGCTCTATTCACCGGCCACCGGTATCGTTGACTTCTCGCGCGTGGCACACGCCTACGCACAGGAGGTGACCGAGCACGGTGGGGAGATTCGCACCAATCACGCAGTGACTGCCATCACCC
>JALYUS010000418.1 GCA_030853625.1 Chloroflexota bacterium | reverse complement strand
CGCGGGAAGGGGCCGGGGGTTAGGTTTTTTATGCGCAATCTCCTCGTCTTTCAATCCGGTGGGGTGACGGCGGTGATTAACGCGAGCATGGTCGGCGTTGTGCGCGAGGGGATGGCGCAAAGCGCGGTCGGAGAGATCATCGGGGCGCGGTCAGGCATTCGCGGGCTGCTGGATGACGACTTGATTGATCTGCGCCGCCAGCCCGCCGAGCGGCTGGCCCGCGTGCGGGACACGCCCTCCGCCGCGCTCGGCAGCACGCGCCACAAGCCGACCGATGACGACATCGCCCGCGTTCTCCGCGCGCTCCAGCGGCTGAATGTCGGCTACGTCTGCCCGATCGGCGGCAACGATTCGGCGGACACGGCGCACCGCCTTCATCGGGCGGCGCACGCGGCGGGGCTAGACATTAATTTCGTCACCGTGCCGAAGACGATTGACAACGACCTGCCGCACACGGATCACACACCGGGATATGCCTCCGTCGCGCGGTCGGTGGCACGGATGGCACGCGAGACGGCGTACGACACCGAAGCGCTGCCGCTCTTCCCCGTCAAATTGCTCGAAGTGATGGGGCGCGACGCGGGATGGGTCGCCGCCGCCACCGCCCTCGCGCAGGAGGGGCCGGACGATGCCCCGCATCTCATCTATCTCCCCGAACGACCGACGACGGCGACGCAGATCCTCGACGAGATCGCGGCGGTCGTCGCGCGCGTCGGCTGGTGCGTTGCGGTTGTCCCGGAGACATTGCGCGATCCGAATGGCGCGCCGATTGGCGGCGTGGGCACCTACGTTGATCCCTTTGGCCATGCCTATGCCGCCAGCCCGGTCGCCGCACTCGCCGCCGCGCTCGAACGGGAGCGTCGCCTGCGCGCTCGTTTCGACAAGCCGGGCACGCTCGCCCGCATGATGCCGTGCCCCACTGACCTCGATGAGGCGGAGGCATGCGGCCGGGAAGCGGTGCGCCGCGCCATCACGGGCGAGAGTGACCGGATGGTAACGATCGAGCGCCTCTCCGACGCGCCATACGCCGTCCGCTACGGCAGTACCCCCCTGAGCGGCATCGCGAACATCGTCCGCACCCTGCCAGACGACTTCATCGCGCCCAACGGCAGGGGCGTCACCGATGCCTTCCGCCGCTACGCCCTACCCCTCCTCGGCCCCGATCCCTTCCCACCTTTCGGGCAGTTGGAACGGATGCCATTCAGCGCGCATTGAACATTTCTCTCAGAACCTACTGCAACGCCTCCCGTCAGCCAATCTATGTCATCCGGGTGCAGTGATACACGGCGGCGGAGACGGGCTTCCCTGCGTGCGTAGATTCTCCGGCAAGCATCCCTCCGAAGCGACTGCGACGACGAAGCGCAGTTCCTGGTTCGCCACCTTTCCAGTGATCTCCCAGCAACCCGGCGTCGGTATATCAATGCCAGTTGCCTGATAGCCGGTTTGGCCGTAGCCATCAGGGATGAACGCAGTGACCGGCGGCGCGGCGCTATCGAGCCGCCTACCCTTGATGGTCAGTTTGCCACTCACGGAGCGCCACCAGAGGACTTTCACACTGCTGGCGAACCATTTTCCTTTATAGGGCGGGGCAAGACCTGCCCACAACAGATCATTGCCGTACCAGGTCTGAGTAAAGCCTGCAGTATTCGCGTCAGGCGGCCGACTGGTTGTGAAGGGCGTTACCGGGCAGGTGGCGCGTGCGTACGGCGTCGCCGATGCACTGCCGTTGTCGCTCGCGGTCGCTGTCTGCGTGGATAGCGTTGTGGGCAGCACGATGGATCGGGGCGGCAAGGTCGTGGCCCCACGCGTAGTACACGCTACAAGCAGTGCCATCAGGATGAGCGAAAGAAAGCCTCTGTTCGGTATCGGATTCCGCATCACCGACTCCTTTCGTACCATACTACCTGTAGCATACACCTCTCGTACAACGTGACGTGGCGAACGGTTCCATCACCCGCTCTTCATGCTCTGTGCTAAGATCGTCGTACGGACCCGATCCACAGCAGGCCGTGGTCCGCGTTATGCTGCATAGGCGAAGGCTATTCATATTCGTGCGACGCGGGGGCCCGTTTCCCCGGAACATTCAGGAGGGGCGAGATGCAGGTTCATGAGAATGTGGCGGGATTGATGGGCGCGCTCGGTGGCGCGGTCGCGGTCAATGATGACGCCTCCAGCGTCTCCGTCCATGACCGGGGCGCGGCGCGCGGCGATTTAATGGACACGCTCGCCTGGAACGCCGCCTTCGGGCAGAACGGCGTCAAGGAGGCGGCGATCTGGCTGATCCGCGCGATCGGCGAGCAGGTTGGCGTCGTCCCCGCCTCGATCCACGACTACTACATGGCCGCCGGGCGTGGCGAGTTCGCTAATGTTACCGTCCCCGCCTGCAACATTCGCGGCATGACGTACGACTCCTCCCGCGCCGCCCGCCGCGCCGCGCAATCGCTCGATGCCAGAGCGCTGATCTACGAAATTGCTCGCTCCGAACTCGGCTACACCGGGCAGGGACCGGAGGAGTTCGCCGCCCAGGTGCTCGCCGCGAGTATCCGCGAGGGATACGAAGGCCCGGTCTTCATTCAGGGCGACCATGTGCAGGTCAACGCGAGGAGTTACGCGAAAGACCCGGACGCCGAGATCGCCGGGATGCATGACCTGATTAAGCGCGAGATGGCGGCGGGATTCTACAACATTGACATTGATACTTCGACGCTCGTGGACCTCGACAAAAGATCGCTGGACGAGCAGCAGACGGTCAACTACACCCTCGCGGCATCCTTCACGCACTTCATCCGCAACCTTCAGTTCGCCGATCTGACCGTCTCCATCGGCGGCGAGATCGGCGAGGTCGGCGGCAAGAACAGCACCGTCGAGGAGTTGCATGCCTTCATGCAGGGATACGAGCGCGCGCTCAGGACGCTGAACGCGAGCGCGGTCGGCATTGCCAAGATCAGTGTTCAGACTGGCACCTCGCATGGCGGCATCGTCCTGCCGGACGGGACGGTCCAGCAAGTGAGTGTGGACTTCGAGACGCTCGGCCAACTCTCCGCAGTGGCGAAGCGTGACTACGGCCTCGGCGGTGCGGTGCAGCACGGCGCGAGCACGCTGCCGAAGGAAGCGTTCAACGAGTTCGCGAAGGCGAACGCGATCGAAGTGCATCTCGCCACCGGCTTCCAGAATCTCGTCTTCGACCACCCCGCGCTCCCTGCTGACCTCAAGGAGCAGGTCTACACCTGGCTGCGCGAGAACCGGCAGGAGGAACGCAAAGAGGGCATGACGGACGAGCAGTTCTACTACACCACCCGCAAGCGTGGCTGGGGTCCTCCCGGCATCAAAGAGGCATGGTGGAACATGTCGGCGGAGAGCAAGACGGCGATCATGACCGACTTGCAGGAGGAGTTCCGCGTCATCTTCGACCGGCTTGGCATCGCCGGGACCGCCGCGACGGTGGACGCGACTGTCCGGCCCGTCAAATCCGCCCAGCCGATGCCCAACTCGATGCGCACAGCGGTGTGACGAAGGACTGAGGATTGAGGATTGAAGACTGAGGCGGTCTGCGGGTCGCCTCTTGTCTATGCAAAACCGTATAATGGCAAATGTCTGCCGTGCAGATTGCATTGGGAGTACACTGTACCGGGAGTGATGGAGATGGCAACGGCACGGCATGATTGCACAGATGAAGAGACGATGATCCGCGAAACGCCCGGCGTTTGTGGCGGCTATCCCTGCATCGGGAACACCCGCATTCCCGTACGCGCGATTGTCGAAGCCTTCCGTGCCTACGGAAGCGTGGAGGCCGTTGGAGATTACTTCCCCCAACTGACTCGCGCGCAGGTGGATGCCGCACTCGCATACTACCGCGAATCCCCCGCCCGCGTGGATGAAGACATCGCATCCAACAATCGTGCATTTGCGAAACTCGTTGCTCGCATGCGCTAATGGCGGGACTTGGTATCTCCATTTACACAGACGAATTGGTAGACCTTGCCCTCGCAGTCCAGCTGCGCAATCACGGGTATGATGCAGTGAGTTGTCATGAAATGGGTCGCAACAATCGGCGCATCTCGGATCACGACCAACTCTCCTATGCCGCGAACGATGGGCGACCAATCCTGACGAATAACGTCCGTGATTTCATCCCGCTTGATGTGTGGTGGAAACGCCAGGGACAATCACATGCCGGGATCATCGTCTATGCCGACGTGCCGACATTCGGAGAGTTACTGCGTCGCGTCATCCGTCACCTCGACGCGACCACACCCGAAGCGCAGCATGACACGGTGCTCTGGCTTCCATAGCAGCGGAAAGGAAGTGGCTGGATGCGCGATTGGTTCACGGCGCCGGAAGGGGAGACGGATGAGGCGCATCTGACGCCCGGTGCATTTCTGGCCTATCGCCTCCAGCGACTCGGCAGAACGGCGGAGACGACCATCGTCCATTCCACCATGCTACTCACTTTTCAGACGCATATCGCCGATCAACTCGTCCGCGAGACGCATGCCCGCCCGGACGGTGAAGGGTTCTCGACGCAGATCAGCGCGCCAATGTGGAATGGCACGCTCGGCGGCGCGCCGATGGCGGCGAGCGCACTGGAATTGCTGATCGCAGCGGGCGCGCGCACCTTCATCGTCGCAGGCATCGCGGGGAGCCTGTCACCGGATGTGCCGATTGGCGGCATCGTCATCCCGACGGGCGCACTGCGCGAGGAGGGCACGTCGTATCATTATCTGCCGCCGGACGTGGATCTCGCGCCCGATCCGGAACTAACCGAGGCGCTCGTGATGGCCGCTGCGGCGCGGGGCATCACGCCGGGCATCGGCCGCGTCTGGACGACGGACGCGATCTTCCGCGAGATGGGCTGGAAGGTGCGGCGCTACGGCGCGGCGGGCATCCTCGCGGTCGAGATGGAACTATCGGCGCTGCTTGCCGTTGCCCAGGTGCGCGGCGTGCGACTCGCCGCCGTCTTCGCCATCTCTGACGAACTCTTCCATCCCTGGACGCCCGGCTGGCACATCGAAGCGTTCCTCACCGGCAGCCGCACCGCCGCGAACATCGCCCTCGATGTCGCTGCGGCAACGAACGCTATACAGTAGACGGAGACGGTAGCCCGTTGGAAGCGCAAGCGCTTTGCGCATCTTTTTCTGTCTCCTGTCTCCTGTCTACTACCCCCCCGTGACGTACCCGGCGAAGCCGCCGAGGCCGATCGTGCCTGCACTCTCGATGCGCGGTTCGAAATATTGCTTGCCGGGTTCCCAACTGTTGCCACCCCAGGCATTGAGGCCGCCGCGATAACCCGCTGCTGCTGCCGCTGCCCAGACCCGCCCGTTTGAATCGCCATATGGGTAGCAGATGTAGCGTACCGGCCAACCAATGCGCGCTTCGAGATCCGCCTTGCTCTGCTGAAGTTCATAGGCAAGCTGATTGTCGCTGATGCGCGTCAGGAAGGGGTGACTGATCGTGTGGCTCTCGACATCATTGCCGGTGCGAACGAGATTGACCAGTTGCTCGGCCGAAAGTCCACTGTTGCCGGTGACAATCAGATACGTCGCCACCATGCCCCGATCCCGCAAAATCGGGAAGGCGATTGCCTGATCGGCATTCGCATCGTCGAAGGTGAGGGCGACCGGCTTGTCGGGCAGTTTCCTCCCACCGAACATCGCCTCGTAGAGTTGGGAAACCGTCACGGTATGGTAGCCATTCTGCTTCAGCCAGTCCATCTCCGCCGTGAAATCGGCGGGTGCGGTGAAGTAGCGCGATGACGCGCCGATATGATGATAGACCATTACCGGCACATGGAAGGCAATCGGCGGCGTTGCCTGCGATGGCGCGCGGCCCAGCCAGGTCGCCGGGTAGTTGCGGGCATCGAAACCGCCGCGACCGAGCGGCATCAGCACGACGTCGTTCGCCTTGCTCGCGTGATCGGGTCGCCATGCCAGTTCACCCCGCTCGAAGAACTGCACCGTCATCCCCGGCACGCCGAACTCCTCGGAGATCGGCAGGCCGAGCAGCGATGCGCCGTCGTGCGCCTCCCAGAAGCGGCGGAGCGCATAGGCGATCGTGTGCTTCGACTCCGTAAACCCGCGCCGGTCCGGGCTGTCGGGCGGCAGGACGCCGATGGGCGCGAATGGGCCATCCGTCCGGCCATTACTCGCTTCCCGACCGAGCGGGCCGGGCTGCACCGTCCCATCGTTGGTGAGATCGAGGCGGACATTCTGAAAATACTGGACGGTCGTGCCGCCTTCCGGGAATGCCTCGGCGATCGGCGGGCCGATCACGTCTTCGCCACCGTGCACGTACCAGTAAGAAAGGAACGGCTCGCGGATATTATGACCGCCCGCGTCGTTATACCCAACCGGACTTGTCGGTGCATCGGCCTGGACGGAGATCACCGACGATACGAGCGAAACGAGACTGCATACGACAATACCGACCACCCACCATGCCCCACGGCGTGGCGAACCCATCTGCTTCCCCTTTTCCCTTCGCGCCCCACGCGCGTTACCCGTCTATCCGTACTACCGAAACGAATGCGACGGTATCATAGCAATTATTGCGATGGTGTAAAGTCCGTTATGCGCGAAAATGCGTTCAACTCGTGGAGAATGACAAAAGGCGCGCCATGTGTCGGCGCGCCTGATTCGCTGCACAGCGTACGCGGACTGATCGGTTAGAGAAGCGTGAAGCCCAATATCTGCGCCAGAATTATCAGTAACATGGCGACAGCGAGCAGTGCCGAAACCACCATCAGGTCCGCGCGGGTAATCGTGCGTTGGTCATTCATCATCGGTCGCATCGCCATGATTGTCGCTCCTCTCAATACGTTCCGCTGTCTCTGCAACGTACACTAGGCAAGAACAGTTCCACGGAAAATACGGAGTATCGGGGCTGGGGCTTGGGTTGGGATGAGACATGCGACTCTACTGCATGTGTCGGTAGTACCAATGAGCGGTGAAAAGGGGTGAGAATGAGCAACGCGAGGCATGGGCGCGAATCATCACAGTACTCTGTACTCAGTACTCGATACTTCCGAGCGGCGCTCATTATCGTACTTGCGCTCGTGCTGGTCGGGAGTGCGGAGATTGGGCCGCTGATCGCGCCGCGCAATCTGCTGCTCTACAGCGCGCAACACTTCGTGGATCGGCGGCTGCCGCTCCCAACTGCGCGCGGCCACGGCGCCATCACCGGGCGCGTGATGGGGCGCGACGGCCAGCCGATCGCGGGGGCGGTCATCCTTGTCAGTACGATGGACGGCACAGTCCATCAGGCGACCACGGACACAGATGGCACGTACACGCTTGCCGGTATTCCCGCCGGTCTCTACACGCCGATGGCCGCGAAGAGCGGCTACGGCGATGCCTTCCCCGCGAATCGGGCGCATCAATTCCTCGCCTGGCGCGTCGCGGCGGTGCATCTGCATGGCGGTGAGACGGCGCATGGTGTCCGCTTCGTCCTCCAACGGGCCACGGCACAACCGGCATCACTACCGACCGATCTGGCGCTTGGTCCGGTCGAGACACGACAGTGCGACCTGCCCACCACTACCGAGAGTCACGCGCGGACGGTCGCTTTCACACGCGGCGGGAAACGGCTTGCCGACCTCGCCGTCTACGAGCCGACAGACGGCAGTGGGCCGCTGCCCGTCCTGCTCGCGATCTATCCCGGCACGCCCGCGTCGTGGGATCGCGTCTCGGTGCCGCTCGCGGCACAGGGATACGTCATCCTGGCGATTTTCCCGACACGCGGCCTCGACCTGGAGGCGGACATGGACGATACCGCCGCCTTCGTCGCCCTCGCACGCGCGGGCAGAATCAGCCCGCGCGCGGACATGACACGGCTCGGCATCCTCGGCGGGTCGTTCACCTCGCTCCATGTCTACCGCTGGTTGGAACGCGAGGGCGGCGTGCGGGGCGCGGTCATCCTCGGCGGCATCGCGGACCTCTTTGCCTACCGCCTCGACTGGGAACACGGCACGCTCGATCTGCCGCCGGAAGTGGGCGACATTGACGGCGCGCTGATGGCCCTCGGCACGCCGGATCACCGCCCGGAGCAGTATCTTCGCTACTCCGCCCAATTTCATCCCGACCGCTTGCCGCCCCTCCTGCTCGCCCACGGTGCGAAGGATCGCATCGTGCCGACGCATCAGACGACCGACTTCGCCGCCGTCCTCACGGCTGACGGCAAACCGGTGGAGACGCACTACTATCCGAACATGGAGCACTATTTCGCCGATGCCAGTGACGCCGATACGCAGGACCTCTACGCCGCCACGGTCGCCTTCTTCGCCAGAACGGTGCAATAAGGCCCGGTAGCATCATGTACCAAGCCGCGCATCCAGTTCCGGCAAGAGGACGATACCATCCTGATCGCTACCGGAAGCATGCGTGACGAGCCAGGTACAGGGCGCGCCGCTCTCGTTGCACGGCGCGTGTGGGACATCCGCCGGGAGATACATCTGATCACCGGCACGCATGAGGGCGCGGCGCTCGACATTTTCGCCGTAATAGACGGCGCATTCGCCATCGAGCAGATACGCGATCGTTTCGATGCCGCGATGGTAATGCACTTTCGCCCGCGCGCCTGTCGGCATCGGCAGGACATTCATGCACATATGCTCCGCGCCGGTCGTTTCGGCGGAGACACCCGCGCCATAGGTAAATCCCTGCTTGCCGACGTACGTCTGGCCGGGCCGGATCACCTGAACGCGGTCTGTTGCCAGTGCTGTCATCGCCTATTCTCCTTCACGTTGCTGGCGCAGGCTGAAAACCGACGCTACCAGCGGTATGGGTTTTCAGCCTGTTCACTGGATCTATCTACGCATTGTCACAATGCAATGTTGCAGATAATCGCTTGATGAAATACCTCGAAGGTCTTATCATTAGAAGTGCTAACAGTTGGGATGCTTAGTGCGGGACAGGGAGTAAACGATGCGCGAGGTACGCAAGGCACATATGGTCGAGGCGACAATTACCGCACGGCCGGAGGGTGCGTCGCGCACCATTGCACCAGAGGAAAATAAGCCAGAGCGCGCGCCTCGACCGCCGCTCAAGCAGGCCTTCCGCGCCCTGCGGAACCCGAACTACCGGCTCTTCTGGTTCGGGCAGGTCATCTCGATGATCGGCACCTGGATGCAACGGATCGGTCAGGCGTGGCTCGTCCTCCGTCTGACCAATTCTCCCCTTGCCCTCGGCATCGTCACCGCCTGCCAGACACTCCCCGTGCTGCTGCTCGCGCTCTTCGGTGGCGTGATCGCTGACCGCATGCCGAAGCGACGCGTCCTGATCGTCACGCAGGGAATCATGCTCGTGCAGGCGAGCGTCCTCGCGCTGCTTACCGCCGGGGGATGGATCCGTCTGATTGATCTCTACATCCTCGCCGCCATCCTCGGCACGGCGAGCGCGCTCGACAACCCAACGCGCCAGGCATTCGTCAAGGAAATGGTCGGGCCGGACGATGTGCCGAACGCGGTGGCGCTGAACTCGATCGTCATGAACACGGCCCGATTGGTCGGCCCCGCGCTCGGCGGTCTGACGATTGCGGCGATTGGCGTGGCCGGTTGCTTCACACTCAATGCGGTCAGTTTCCTCGGGGCAATCGGGGCACTGATCCTGATGCGCCCGGATCGCTTCTACGAGGTACTCAGCCCGGCGCGCGGCAAGATGTTCGCACAGATCGGCGAGGGGTTGCGCTACGTCGTGCGGACGCCGGATATCGCGCTCGTCATGCTGCTGATGGGGGTGATTGGTACCTTCGGGTACAACTTCACGGTCCTGCTGCCCCTGATCGCCCAGTATGTGCTCCATGCCGGCCCGATCGGCTTCGGGACGCTCACCTCCGCGATGGCGGTCGGCTCGCTGATCGCCGCCTTCGGCATTGCCTACAGTGGTCGGGTGACGCAGCGGACGCTGCTCACCGGCGCGGCGGGTTTCAGCGTGCTTCTCCTCTGCCTCGCGCTCACCAGCATCTGGGCCGTGACGATCGCGGTGCTCGTCGCGCTCGGTTTGTTCAGCATCGTCTTCACAACGACCGCGAACAGCCGCCTGCAGATTCTCACGCCGCCGCAATTACGCGGCCGGGTGATGAGCCTCTACACAATGCTTTTCCTCGGTTCGACGCCCATCGGCAGTGTGGTTTTGGGCATCCTCGCGCAACGTCAGGGCGTGCAAGTCGCGGTGGGCGAAGTCGCGGTCATCTGTGGAGTCGGTACCATCGGCGGTCTCCTCTATATCCGTCAACATCGCGCGCCGTCGCCCACTCCAATGAATGAAGCGGAGAGTCATCCGGCGTAGAGGAACGGGGACGTAGCGCAGAGGACACAGAGAAGATTCCCTTTTCCTTCTTGCTCTCTGTGTCTTCTGTGTTCTCTGCGCTCTCTGCGCTACATCCCCGTTTCGGCGTCACCCTTCAACGAAAGCGCAGCACTCCCAGACTTGTTTGGGTGTGTCATACCGGCTGATCGTCCGGTGCGCGAGGTAGGTGATTCGCCAGCCGGGCGTCAGGAGCGCGCGGATGGATGGCTCGTCGAAGAATCGCTTGAAGGGGCGGTTGTTCCGACCATCGGGCGGGACATGATAGTAGTTCCGCTCGATCGCCTCCCCCTGCAACGCGCCGAAGTTGACATCGTCCGTCGCATTGACGCGGAAGACGAAGACACCACCCGGCCGTAGCACACGCCGTACCTCATCGAGAAGCGCCCGCGTCGCCTGCCATGCGAAGTAATGGATCGAGAGTGAGGCAACAACGACATCCACCGCCGCGCTCCGCACCGGCAGCGGCGATCGCATATCCGCGACGAAGAAATGCGCGGCGGGAGCATGCTCGACGGCTCGGTGGACCGGCGTGCGGATTAGATCGAAGCCGACGACGCGGAATCCGCGCGCGATCAGTTCCGCCGCGTCCTCACCCGGCCCGCAGCCGAGTTCGAGCGTCGTCTCCCCTGCCGCCCGCATCGCGTCAAGGAATGGATCAAGCCACGGATCCGCACCATGCTGACGGGATATGTCGTTATAGACAACACTCATGAGCGCACCCGCCCCGTAGTAATCGCGGCATCTTCCGGGACATTATGTACCCACAGGCGCCAGCCCGCCGCCTGCCACGCACCGCCCGCATGCCGCAGCATGTTCCCCTCCGCCACGACCTCAATGGTCAGCGTCGGATTCCAGCCCCCCTCGTGGGTGAAGAGCGGAACGCCGCCGACCTGCGTGCTGAAGATATGCTGCCCATTTGGCGAGCGCGAGCCGCTTGCGTCGCACACCTCTCTGCTCGTAGCGCGCTCTGTCATGCCGGAGTCTCCACTCTTTCCGTATCTCGGATCCAACATCGCTCGCGATGTATGCCCATGATACTGCTACTGGCACAACGCATGCGTATCCCGGAAGGATGCGTTGCAACGTATTGAAGGAGTAGACATCCATGCAAGAGCGACAGGCGCCCATCGAAGGAAACCGCGAGAGCGAGGCAACAACCCCAACGCGCACCGGCGATAATGTTCCTACCAGCAGTGTCACCCCACGTGAGGCCAAAACAATGGCCGCCCTGCCGATCGTCTTCATTATCCTGGCCGTCGTCGTCGCCGTCGTCGTTGCGGTCATCTTGTTCGTCCTCAAATAGTAAGTCAGTAGACGGTAGTCAGTAGTCAGAGGAATCGTTTCCCGGATTGTGTCCCTAAACTTCTGTAAATAGCGGTGGTGCTGGTCAAAGTGGCCACCGTCCTCCACGATAGGCAGTGCGAACTCACACTATCGAAGGAGGAAGACGATGGCTACGAGTAATGGTACGGGGACGGATGCGGCGATGCAAGCGGTCTTGACGGACGATCCCGACTTTCTGCGTGATCTCGTCGGGCAGGTCGTGCAGGAGATTCTCGAAGCGGAGATGACGGCGCATCTCGGCGCAACGCCCTACGAACGGACGGAGAGCCGCACCGGGCAACGCAACGGCTACAAGCCGCGCCAGTTACAGACGCGGGTCGGCACCTTGACGCTGCTGGTGCCGCAGGATCGGGCCGGGACGTTTTCGACGCAACTATTCGCGCGCTATCAACGAACGGAGAAAGCGTTGCTCCTTTCCTTAATGGAGATGTATCTGCAAGGGGTTTCGACCCGCAAGGTGCGCGACATTACCGAAGCGCTCTGCGGCACGGCCTTCTCGAAGAGTCAAGTGTCTCGGTTAGCGAGTACGCTTGATGCCGACCTCGCAGCATGGCGGGGTCGGTCGCTGGCGGAGTACCGCTATCCGTATCTCTTTGTGGATGCGCGCTACGAATATATTCGGCAAGATAGCGCGGTGCGGAGCCATGGCGTCTTGATCGTCAGTGGCGTGCGCGACGACGGCAACCGGACGATTCTCGCGGTCGATGTTGCGGATACCGAGAGTGCGGCGACCTATGCGGCGCTCTTTCGCGATCTCCGCGCGCGGGTTGGCGGGCGTGCGCCTCGTGACGAGCGACGATCATGCGGGACTGCGCGCGGCGATTGATCGCTATTTCCAAGGGGTGAGTTGGCAACGCTGCCAAGTGCATTACCAGCGGAATCTCCTCGGCATGGTCGGCGCGAGCAAGCGTAAGGAGTTGGTCGCCGACCTTCGTTCGCTCTTTTCAGCGACGATGCCGATGCACGCACGGACCATCGCTACCCAGATCGCTGATCGCTGGCGGGGCACGCATCCGGCCCTCGCGCGCTCGTTGGAAGAAGAGAGCGAGGCGTGTTTCGCCTGTCTCGCCTTCCCGCTGGCACACCAACAACGGATTCGCACGACGAACGGGTTGGAGCGATTGCATCAAGAACTGAAGCGGCGCACGCGGGTGGTACGGATTTTTCCGAACCGGGAGGCGTGTCTGCGGTTAGTGACGGCGTTATGCGCGGAGCAGAGCGAAGAATGGGAGAGTGGGCGGCAATACCTCGATCTGAGCGAACTGCCGCCGGTCGTTCGACAGGAGGCGCTGATGATCCTCGTCGGCTAACGATGGCGCGTGGAGGAAAGTACAGAACCTTTGGGACTTGACCGTTTCCCGTTCTGACTACTGACTACCGTCTACTGTGCTATGCTAGCGCCACCATGAAGAAGATGGTTGCGCTCCTCCGGCAGAATGAATTGATGTTCACGCTCTGCGTGATGGTGGCGCTTGTCATGGTGGGGCTTTCGATGGTCGCGCCGATCCTGCCGCTCTATGGGCGCACCTTTGGCGTCAACGGCGCGCTGATCGGCCTGATCGTCTCGGCCTATCCCATTGCCCGCCTGCTCACGAACACGCCCGCCGGGCGCCTGGCGGATCGCTTCGGTCGCCGCCCCTTTCTGCTCGGCGGCATGTGCTTCACCGCCGTCTCCTCCATCGTTTGCGGGCTTGCGCCGGTCTACGCCGTTCTCCTGCTTGGCCGGTTCCTCGAGGGGATCGGTTCGGCCCTCTTCATCACCAGCGCGCAAGCGACCGTCGCGGACATCAGCACGCCGGAGAACCGGGGGCGACTGATGAGCACCTTTCAGGCCTCATTCCTGCTCGGCTCGACGGCGGGGCCGACGATTGGCGGGTTGATCGCGGGGGCGCTTGGGGCGCGGGGCGTCTTCTTCGTCTATTCGGGGATGGCCTGCCTCGCCCTCCTCTGGGCCTTTTCGCGCCGCCATACGATCCCGACGCCCGCGCGGGAAGAAGCGACGGTGCAGGAGGTGACGACGCGACCGCGCACGTCTCCCTTCGCGGCATGGCGGTATCTCAGCGACATCTCCTTTCTCGCCATCTGCCTGCTGACCCTCGCGCAGTTCTTCACCCGCACCGGCACGCGTACGACCGCGCTCCCCCTGCTCGGCGCGGACCGCTACCACCTCGGTGAGGAGGCGATTGGCGGTATCCTGACCCTCGCGACCCTCGGCAACCTCGTCTGCATTCCGCTTGCGGGGTGGATGGTAGATAATCTCGGACGCAAAGCGGCAATTGTGCCGAGCACGATCCTCTCTGGCATCTCCGTCATCTGCTTCATCGTCAGCCCGAATATCCTCTGGTTCACTCTGTCCGCCGCGCTGTTCGGCATCAGTACGGGTGTCGCCGGCCCCGCGCCCTCCGCATATGTCGCGGATTTGGCGCAGGGGCAGGGAATTGGCGCGCGGCTCGGCGTCTACCGCTCCTTCGGGGACATCGGCTTCATTCTCGGCCCGATCTGTATGGGCATCGTCTCCGACGCGGCGGGTTACGGCCCCGCGCTCGCCATCAATGCCACATTGATTATCGTGACGGGCATCTTCTTCGCGATCGTCGCGCGCGAGACGGGCGGCAAGCGGCAACGCGCCAAAGTCGCTGCGGCGGCGCATGACGCTGTGCCGCAGCCCATCCCCGAAATCGTGCATGGCGATGACTGATTCGCCCGCGCCGGTCGCCATTCCACCGCCCGCTGACCCGCGTGAATTGCTCCGCCTTCTCCGGTTGCCGCGCGCCGGCATCATTACCGACATTGACGGCACGATCGCTCCGCTCGCGGCGACGCCCGGCGCGGCCCGCGTGGATCAGGACGCCCGCCACGCGCTCATGCGCCTCATCCCCCGCCTGACGCTCGTCGCCGCGCTGACCGGCCGCCGCGCCGCGGATGGCGCGAGCCTCGTGGACATCCCCGCTCTCCTTGTCGTCGGCAACCACGGCATGGAAATGCTCGCGGGCGGCACGCTCACCACCGACCCCGACGCCGATCCATACGCGCCCAATGTCCACCGCGTGATCGAGCGATTGCGAGTTTCGCCATTGCCGCCCGGCACGATTCTGGAGGATAAAGGGCCGACGGCGAGTGTCCATTACCGTCTCGCGCCGAACCACCCGGAGGCGCGCGCCGCTCTGTTCGCCCTGCTCGAACCGCTCGCCACCGCTGAAGATTTGTGGCTCACCGAGGGGCGCGCGCTGATCGAGATTCGACCGCCGACGCCGATCAACAAAGGGTATGCGCTCCGCCGCCTCTGCACGGCATATGCGCTCGACAGTGTCGTGATGTTCGGTGACGATCTGACCGATGTGGATGCCTTCGACGCACTCAGCGAGCGCCGCGCCGCCGGGGAGATTGCGGGCCTGAGCGTCGGTGTCATCGCGCCGGACGGCACTGCGCCGTCGGAAGTCCTCGCCAGCGTGGACGCCATCGCGACGGGTGTCACCGGCATCGCCGCCCTGCTCACCGCCGTCGCGGACGGATTAGGAGCCTAATCCCGGCCGCTAAATCCGATGGATAGACGATAATCTCTGGCGGCGAAAATACCTGGCCCGGCATTGCTGCCGGGCCAGGTATGGAGGAAGGGGAAGGAGTATGCGGTTAGGGGGTTGTGCTGGTGTTGCTGCTCGTGGGATACGCTGCCAGCGTCGCGGTGAGCGTCTGCGTGCTGCCGTTGCGATCCACCGTCAGCGTCACCGTATCACCCGGCTTGAGCGTGCTCAACATACTGCCGAGCGTCGTCGTGCTATCGAGCGTCGTGCCGTTTACTGCGGTAATCACGTCGCCCGCCTGCAAGCCGGCTTGCTCCGCCGGGGTACCCGTCTCGACCTTGCTGACCGACGCGCCCTTCGTTGTGCTCAGTGCATCCACACTCACGCCGAGGTAGGAGCGGGAATTCACCACCGCGCCGTTGCCCTTGCTCATCACTGACTGGGCGACTTGCTTCGCGGTATTGATCGGGATGGCGAAGTTCAGTCCCTGATCGCCTTGCGACGCCAGGCCGAGCGTGTTGAGGCCGATCACCTGACCCTGTGCGTTGACGAGCGGGCCGCCACTGTTACCGGGGTTGATCGCGGTATCCGTCTGGATCAAGCCCGCGTAGGTGTCAATCTGCCGGTTGGTCCCGGAGACGATGCCTGCCGTGACGGTGTTCGCGAGAGTCTCAGGGCTGCCAATCGCGACGACGGGCTGACCCAGTTTGACGGTGTTGGAGTCGCCGAGCGTCGCGATTGCCGGCGCCCTGGCGGGATCAATCTTCACGACTGCGACATCCTGGGAGGGATCGCGCCCGACGAGCGTGGCGTCGAGTTGGGTGCCGTCCGCGAGTTTGACACTGAGCGAGGTGGCGCCCTCGACGACATGGTTGTTGGTGAGAATATCACCCTGATTATCGAAGATCACGCCACTACCAAGACCGGTCGGTACTGCGGCATTGCCGCTCGTGCTCGGAGTCGTCGCATTCCCGCTCGGATTGGAGCCTTTGCCACCCGGAAAACTGGGAATGAGACTCCGCGCGGTGCGGCGCGTGGGCTGCGCCTGCTGGTTATTGATGACGGTGACGACGGCGGGATCAACCTGCGCCGCGATCTGTTCGGTGTCAATCCCACTGCCAGTCGAGGTAATAGGCGCGGCGGCGGCGGATGGCCCGTGGCCGACAGAGATCGAGACGGTATGCGTGAGCGTCAGCGTGAGAACGAGAGCGAGAACGGTCAACCAACCAAGAAGGCGTTTGAGTTGCATTTCGTGATACTCCTGATAAGTCCTATGGCGCTGTATTGCGCCGTTCCTGGTATCAGTATCGTCTGCGAAACTAAAGTAGCCCTGAATGATCGCTGAAATATGGCTGAACGTGTATCCGCTTTCTGAACGCGATGGCTCTCCACCGCTACGGGCACTGAGACCATCATGAAAGAAGACGCCGAGCGCACACTGCTCGGCGTCTTCGTAGCGAGATAATTATGCGAGTAATCTGCCGATCAGGAAGCAGAGCCACAGGAGGGCGATCACCCCGGCGATTGCCGCCGACAACCCTGCGGGGTAACCGGCGCGCATCGCGATCTGATCGGTGAAGGCGCCGATCAGGATACAGACCCCGATTGGCATCGCCACGGCGAGCGGTGAGATGCTCGCCCGTGCCTTTTTCTCCATCCCGCATCCTCTCACGTTCTTATTCGTAGCGAAGCGCGTCAATCGGCTTCAGGCTCGCCGCCCGTTGCGCCGGGTAGACGCCGAAGAATAATCCCGTCGCCACCGCAAACCCCACCGCGATGAAGATGGACTGCACTGAGACAATGGTCGGCTGGTAGAACCGCCCGACGAGATAGGATGCTACCACCCCGATCACCACCCCGGTCAGCGCGCCGAGCAGACTCATCACCACCGATTCGGTGATGAACTGCGTCAGGATGTCGCGCTTCTTCGCGCCGATTGCCTTGCGAATACCGATCTCGCGTGTCCGCTCCGTGACGCTGACGAGCATGATGTTCATGATGCCGATGCCCCCAACGAGCAGGGAGATGGAGGCGATCACAAAGAGGAAGATCTGGTACGTCTTCTGCGTGTCCTGCGCGGCCTGCAATTGGTCAGCCTGGTTGACGACCTGCCAGTCGGGCTGGCCGTTCTTGATGCGATGCTGCGCGAAGAGGGCATCGTTGACTTCCGCAATCGCCTTATTGACGCTCTCTGGGGTGGTCGCCTTGATCGAGATCGTGTCTATATTCTTGCCCGCGCCGACCGCCTGCTGCCGCCCCCCGGTGAGGACAGTGAGCGCGGTGGTGATCGGCACGTAGACCTGATTATCACGCGAGCCGAAGCCGTTGCCGCCCTTCGCTTCCATTACCCCGATCACCTGGAACGAGTTGTTGTTGAGCCGCACCGTCTTGCCGATGGGATCGCTGGACGGAAAGAGCGCGGTGGCGATGTTCGCGCCGAGCGCGACGACGCGGGCGTTGCTCGTCACATCCTGATCGGCGATGAAATTCCCTGCCGCAGGGCTATAACTGTGGACATCCTGATAGGAGGGCCAGACGCCGAGGGTTTGACCGAAGGTGTTCACGGTGCCGACGTTGATCCGGCCACCCCGACCGACTTCGGGCGAGATCGCCGTTGCATCGGGGATCGTACCGGGCTGCGCCAGCGCCACCGCGTCTTCCAGCGTCAATGTCTGGGACTGGCTGCCGGTGGCAACGCCCGCCGTGCGCTGATTCGCCCCCTGCACCGTGATGAGGTTCGTACCGTTCGCCTCAAGGGCGGCGAGCGACTTGGCGACGACGCCATTGCCGTAGGCGAGCAGGGCGATCACCGATGCGACGCCGATAATGATACCGAGCATTGTCAGGATCGTCCGAGTGACGTTCGCTGAGAGGCTGTGCAGCGACGACATGAAGCTCTCGGAGAGCGGCACGCCGCCACCCTTGCCCATCGTCGGCGGTGTGCCGAGCCGCGCGATGCGCGCCGTGTCCGCCGCGAGCGCCCGGTTTGCTTCGGTAATCGTGGGCTGAGAAACCGGTTGGATTGCCTGGGCCATGCTGCGCTCCTTATACCAATGTGCGGGCGGTGGGGAACGGGACAACAACGCGCCGTTCCAGTTCCGTCGCCGCATTCCGCTGCTGCTCCACCGGCTCGTCCGCACCGAGATACCCGTCCCGCACACGGATGATCCGCCGCGTGTATTCCGCAATGTCCGGCTCGTGCGTCACGAAGACGACCGTGATGCCGAGGTCTTCATTGAGCCGCTGGAAGATCTCCATCACCTCCACCGAACTGCGCGAGTCCAGCGCCCCCGTCGGCTCGTCCGCCAGGATCAAGGACGGGCGCATCACCAGCGAGCGGGCAATCGAGACGCGCTGCTGCTGACCACCGGAGAGTTCGTTCGGCTTGTGATCCAGCCGGTCCCCCAACCCCACCGATTCGAGCGCGTCCACCGCGCGCTGATGTCGCTCCTCGGGCGGGACACCGGCATAGAGCATCGGCAGTTGGACATTGTCCAGCGCGGTGGTGCGCTTGACGAGATTGTAGGATTGGAAGACGAAGCCAATCTTGCGGTTGCGGACGCGGGCCAGTTCATCCTCGTCGAGCGTCGCGACATCCTGATCGTCCAGCAGGTATGCGCCATCGGTCGGCGTATCGAGGCAGCCAATCACATTCATGAGCGTGCTCTTGCCGGAGCCGGACGGCCCCATGATCGCGCAGAACTCGCCATCGGCGATGGTAAAGGTGATGCCTTTGAGCACCTGTAAATCCATCATGCCCGTCTGATATGTCTTCGTGATCTCTCGCAGTTCAATCGTCATTCGTTCCCCCAACGCGCCTGATCCAGTCACTGGTCGTCAATCCGGGATTCCTCCTGCCTGACGGCAGCGAGTATTCTCCAACCGAACGCAGCATAGCGGCCGCCCCTGAGCGCAGGATGAGCAGCGCGTAAAAAAAGCGGTGGGGTTCGCTTTAGACTTCTTTTGCACTGGGGCCGGAAACCGGGGAGACTCGCAACGTCTCTGCGGTTCACATGGTTTCGCGCTCGGTGGCGGCGATGTCATTCAGTTGGTCGGTGATCCAGCGGACAATGTCCGCCTGCTCGACGGAGGCGCGCAGGGCTGCCGCGCGGCGGAAGCGTTCATCGGTCGGCATCGTCAGGGCGGCATGCAAGGCGTCCGCCGTGCTCGCGACATCGCAGGGCGCGATGGAAATCGCCTGCTCACCCAGTTGCTCATGCGCGCCTGCGGTCTCGGAGAGGATCAGTACCCCGCCGCGCTCGTTGAGCAGCGCGCCCTCCTTCGCGACGAGGTTCATACCGTCCGCGAGGGAATTAACGAGCAGCGCGTCATAGAGCGTCAGGGCGGCGAGGGCACGCTCGTAACTCTCCCCGACGAGCAGGCGAACGGGCCGCCACGTCTCCGTCCCATGTTTCGTGTTGAGCCGCCCCATGAACGCGTAGATGTCGTCCAGATATTGTTGGTAGCGTGGCACCGAGAGGCGCGACGGGACGAGCAAGGCGAGGAAGCGCACCTTCCCCAACCACTCCGGGTAGCGTTCGAGGAAGAGATCGAACGCCTTGAAGCCGCGCAGCACATTCTTGCTCGGCTCCGCACGGTCCACGCGCAGGATCGTCCGCTCACCGAGATAATCCTGCAAAACGTCAATGTACCGCGCGACCGCCTCGCTTTGCGCGGTCGCGCGGACGGCGGCGACATCGAGCGAGATCGGGTATGGACGGACCGTGATCGTCCGCCCCTCGTGACGCAGGCACATCCACTCGTGGTCGCCTGTCGTGCCGGGGACATTCTCGACGCAGGTGCGGATAAAGTTGTGGCAATGATCGGAAGTCTGGAAGCCGACGATGTCGCATGCCATCAGGCCGAGGCAGATTTCTCGGCGGATCCGCGCAGGCAGGAAGCGCCAGTAATCCTTGTCCGGCCACGGAATGTGGATGAATTGCTGAATGAGCGCGTGCGGCAGCCGCTCGCGCACCCGCGCGGCCACGAGATAGAGGTGGTAATCCTGCAACAGGATGATTGGTCGCTCGCTCTTCGCCAGTTCGGCGGCACGATGAATCGTGTTCGCGAAGGTTAAGTTGAGGATCGAGTAGCCGACATCCCACGCGCGCCAGACCTGCGGGTCAATATCCGGCTCGTGCGCGACATCCCAAAGATAGTGCTGCAAAAACCAGAGGATCGTATTGCTGATCTCGTTGTAGGCGAGGTCGTAGGTCTCCGGCGGCACCGTCGCGAAGTGAATTTTGAGCGGCGGCTGCCCCTCATCTTCCACCATCACCGGCTCTCCGCCCGCCGCGACCGCTTGCTGGCGATCCCCCTCCGTCATCGCGCTCGCCACCCAGATCGGGTCCACGTATTTTCCCAGCGCGCTCATCGCCGTGACAACGCCACCGCTCCCCCGCTTGTGCGTGAAAGTGCCGTCATCAGCGCGTGTGAACTCCACCGGGCCGCGGTTCGCGGCGATGATCAGCGGATGCGCGGCGAGCAAATCCGCATTCGGCAGGCGGTCGGTCGGTTGGGCGGCGGCCATATGGATGATCCCCTTTATCCGTGACGCGCCGCGTTGCGCGCCTCGCCCCTAGTATACGCGGCGCATGATGCTCGCGGATGACGGAACTGAAAGGTGATCGCCGCGAGAGCATACGGAAAAAGCAGGGAGTTTCCGTATACTAGCCTCATAGCGCTGGTTCGCTTATGTGCATGCGTAAATATGATTCGTAGTCAATAAATATTCGTCGTTTCCGGTGCGAAAAGGGGCTTCGCTTTCGTGAGCATCGTCATGATTGACATGGCTGAAACGGTTCGGACCTTCGTGCAGGCGCTCGCCGTCTCACTCGAGCAGTGTTCGGTGACGCTCTATGAGCGGGAGGGCGATGACCTCGTCCCGCGCGCGCACGCCGGGCTGGGGACGGTGATCGAGCGGGTACGGATTGACCGTGGCGTGATCGGGCGCGTCTTCCGCACCGCCGCATCCGCGCTCGTGCAGAACGTCGCGAAGGATGCCGATTTCCTCCGCTTCGGCACGAACGTGCAAAGCGAAATGGCCGTGCCGGTCCTCGTAGATGGCGCGGTCTTCGGTGTGGTGGATGTACAGAGCGCGCAATCGCTCGATCAGTTCGACCTCGAACTGCTGGAACTCATTACGCAGCGGATCGGCGCGGCAATTCAGCAGACAGAGCGGTACGCCAACGCAGAACGGCGTGCCGCCCGCGCGGAAACGCTGCTCGACATCGGCATCTCGCTCGGTGCGTCGCTCGATCCAAGCGCGGTGGTGGAAGCGATTCTCGATCAGATCGCCCGGCTCGTCCCGTACGAGGGTGCGGCGCTTCTGACGATGACCGAAGAGGGTACACTCCGGCTCGCCGATGGGCGCGGCCCATTCGCCGTCAACGCCGACCTCTTCGAGGGGGTCGCACCCGGCGAATACAGCCTGACGAAGGCGATGGCCGAGACGGGTAAGCCGTTTCTGATCAGCGACATGCCCACACATGACAACGGCGTCACACTGCCCGGCTTCGGATGGCTCGGCTCATTGATCGTCGCCCCACTCCGCGTTGAGGGGCGGCTGATCGGCGCGATCATGGTCGGCGGTACAACCCGCGCGCGCTACACGCCGGACGATGCGGCGATCGTCGCGGAACTGGCGCGCCACGCGGCCGTCGCGCTCCGCAACGCCCAGATGCATACCGCCGTCGCCTACGCGGCGCAGACGGATGCGCTCACCGGCCTTTTCAACCGGGGCGCGCTGCTGGAGCGGTTGGAACGCGAAATCGAACGCTCGCGCCGGTATGGGCGGTCGCTTGCGGTGATTTTCTTCGATCTCGACCGCTTCAAGAGCCTCAACGACACCTACGGCCACCAGTTCGGCGACCGCGTGCTGCGCGATCTGGCGCGCATCGCCACGCAAGCGGTGCGCAGCATTGACCTCGTTGGCCGCTACGGTGGCGAGGAGTTCATCGCCGTTCTGCCGGAGACGGACGGGGCGCAGGCGCTGATCGTCGCCGAACGGTTGCGCATGAGTGTGGCTCGCCACCGCCTCGGCCTCCCATCGGGCGAGGAAATCCGTGCGACGATCAGCGCGGGCGTCGCCGTCTTCCCGGCAGACGCGACGACGATGGACACACTGATTCGCATCGCGGATACCGCGCTCTACGCCGCCAAAGCGGGCGGCCGCAACCGGGTTCAGTACGGACTCATCAGGGAGTAACGGGTGGCAGAGCGCGCGACCGGCGAGGCCGCGCGTTCATGTTCGCATCGCGTTTCCAGCCCAACAGATTATCCGCTGCGCCGGTCAGGGCTACCGACGGCCCAGTGGCATCGGGGCAGGGGCGCTGCCAGTGATCGCCCCGCTGGAGCGCGTTCCACTGGGAACGACAGGCTGCGCACCGGCGATAATCGTTGCGCCCGTACGCGCGGGAGGCATCGGTCCAGGCCGGGGCGCGGGAGGCCCGATTGTTACTGAGGCGGTTGCGCCGCTGATCGCGTTGATCGTCACGGTCACACCGCTGCTGTTTGGCGCCGTATAGGTCATGCCCGCTGTAAACTCCGCGCCCGCGTTGCCGTCCGTGCTACCAGGCGTTGTCGCCACCACCCATGCGGGGTCCTTACGCGTCGTATCCACCTCGTGGATGATGATCGCATCACCGATCAACTTCTGGTCGTAGCCGATCCGCCGCCGGAACTCCACCGTCGTGAACTGCGTCGTCGTCCCGGTATGCGGAATGACAGCGAGGTAGTAGTTCGTGTTCGTGGCATCGGCCAGCGCGCCGAAGATGAGCGTCTGCCCCACCCCCGCGTAGGTGAACTTCTGCACCGCCGGGATCCAGCCGAGAAAGTCCTTATCATAGGCGATCTGATGCTGGCCCAGACAACCATAGGTCAAATCCGCCGCATTCGGCAGGCCACAATTGACGTAGGTATCGCTCATCACGTCCCAGGCATTCTTGTACGTGGCGCCCGTGGGGCCGGCGGAGTGAAGCAAACCGAAGGCGTGCCCCATCTCGTGGGCGAGCACCGTCTGCCCACCGGTATTGTTGGGCTGGACCGAATATCCCCACGGTGGCATCCAGGTCGCGGACCACAATCGGTTGATGTTGTGGATCGTCAACTGCTGCTCTTGTCCCCCGTAGGCATACGGGCCGGGAAGATCATTGAAGAGCAGATTGATGCCCTTGATCGGGTTCATGTCCACGTTTCCGGGAATAAGACTCGTGCAATCCTGCGCGAGGCTCGCGAAATCCGCATCCGACAACCCGTTTAGACTGCCGATCGAGGGGTACGAGGACTCCGGATGCGGCATCATCA
Source organism: Chloroflexota bacterium (assembly GCA_030853625.1). Classification (GTDB taxonomy): domain Bacteria; phylum Chloroflexota; class Chloroflexia; order Thermomicrobiales; family JALYUS01; genus JALYUS01. The sequence continues at coordinate 634 of JALYUS010000418.1, read as the reverse complement.
GCCAGTCAGTGGTCAGCGTGCCGTTCAGATTGATATTGTTATAACGAGGCTTGCGCGAAGAAATCGCCAAGTCCCGGATAGGCGGCGCCCATCAGCCCGGTAACATATGCGGGTGTGACCGGATTGACAGGCAGGTTCGACGTACCCGGGAATCGGCAGAGGACATTGATGAAGGGTTGCGCCCCAGTCGTCAGGTCCTGCCGCGAGATCGTAGCCGACGACTTCGTCTCGGCCTTGATCGTCTGGACGGTGATCGCGGTCGTCCCGTCCACCTGCGTCGTCGGTGCGCCCGTCACGGTCACGCGCTGCCGATTCAGGGCGATCGTCCCGCCTGCCGCCTGAAGCGTGCTGCTGTTGATCCGCAGTTCCGTTGTCTGGCCCGTATCATCGGTCAGGCGATAGGTGACGTGCGGCGGGAGCGCGGAGCCGGGCGGCGGGTCACCGAAAATGACCCCGAATGTGCCGGAGAGCGTTCCCGGCCCGGACGCCGCGCCGACTTGCAAGCCGCTGCCGAGCAGGAGGCCCACGGTCGCCACAGTAATAATCCAGCGCCGCATCCTTGATAGTCGGCCCGCGTGTCCATACCTTTCACATTGTCGCCAGGACATGATCGTTTCCCCTTCGTCGCGATAGC